>JAHQVY010000087.1 GCA_019634095.1 Cellvibrionaceae bacterium | reverse complement strand
CTGCCAAACGCCAAAAATAGGCAGGCCTTCGCCAAACGCGGGAAACGCTTTAACAACATATATCCGACAACGATTAAAAGTAATTGGGTGGTAGGCGGTAGCAACAGGCTTTTTAAAAATAGTCGGAGCAGCATGAGGATAAGGGTAATAACGGTGAGGGTTCAAAGCCAAGAGTTTAGCGTCATTTAAAGCTGGATGAATGTCTATTTGCAAAAAGTCTCAAAATTAACTTGGTAAATGACAACCGACCTAAAACGTTGCACAACAAACCGCAAAAGAAAATGTGTCAGCCTTACGCAAGCCCGCGTGATTTATGTGACTTATTACGCGAACCGAAATAAAGTTTCAAACCCTGCCCCACTGGTGATTGATCGTGAGCGCACCGCTCCAATAACTTCTGTTGTTTAACGCAGTGCTCCGCTAGCGATTGCGTTTCGACAATGGCGGCAACATCAAAACAACTTACCCTATGATTTTCGAACTAAAATACCCGGATTCGTTTGCCAATTGGCCGACCCACTTTGCGCTGAGAAGCAATGCATTGCTATGAGAAGTAAGAACTGCAAAGCACAACTCCCGTGTGCGAAACGTCAGTTAACGGCCCATTGGGGTGACTATTTCCCAGCTGATAATGGTTTGATTAAAAACTGACACGACGAAAAACTGACTGAATTTCAACCTACCATGCGGCAGTTTGGCTCAAGATTTATGCCAAATAAGGTATGATGACGTTTTTTCCTGGAGCCCACAGATGCTGCTTGTGATATCCCCTGCCAAAAACCTCGACTTCGAAAGTACCTACCCATCGTGCAAACACAGTCAATGCAGTTTTCTGCAACAGGCACAAAACTTAGTTGAGCAACTCAGAACCTTATCGCCACAGCAAATCAGCAAACTTATGGGCATTAGTGACAAGCTCGGTACACTGAATTACGACCGCTATCAAAGCTGGCAAAGACCATTCAATAAGAGCAATGCCCGCCCCGCTGTGTTTGCCTTTAACGGCGATGTTTACCAAGGTTTGCAGGCGGCATCATTTAACGAAGCAGATTTGGCCTTTGCGCAACAGCACTTGAGGATTCTTTCCGGATTGTATGGCGTATTGCGGCCTCTCGATTTAATGCAAGCCTACCGTCTTGAAATGGGCACTAAACTAGCCACCGAGCGGGGTGCCAACCTTTACGATTACTGGCAACAAAGTATTGCAGGGCAACTCAACAAACAGTTGAAAAAGCTGGAGGGCAATACGCTGATTAACTTGGCTTCTAACGAGTACTTTAAAGCCGTCGACCCAAACCAGCTCGATGCCGAAATCATTACCCCAGTATTTAAGGAAAAAAGAAATGGTAAGTATAAAATTATTAGCTTTTCGGCGAAAAAAGCCCGCGGTTTGATGGCAGCCTATATCATTAAAAATCAACTCACAGCGGCGGAAAACATTAAAAACTTTGCCAGTGAGGGTTATGACTTTAACAGCGAACTTTCCAGCAGCCACGACTGGGTATTCACTCGAGAAGCGCCGTCCAAGGCTTAGCTCGCGCCAATTCCCCCTAATTGCAAATCGTGTACGGCGCTGCATCATTCTCGACCTTGGGCTGTTTGAAGGCATATTTGAAGACATATTTGAAAACATATTTGAAAACATAGACGGCCCCGGAAGCCATTGCGAACTTCAATAGCAACAACCTTGGCCTAGCAACTATAGGATTGGCAAACCCAGGTATAGGATTGGCAAACCCAGGAAATGAACGGCGGTGAAGTGCTGCGCGGTTTAAGATATTTAGGAACCGTAGACAACACCGGTGATCATGATCACTAGCCAGTGGCAATAGGAAAACAGGGTTCAAGCCATGCAAAACAGGACGTGCTCATAAGGCCTATATCTCAGACGCTAAGGGTATTTTGCTTAGGGCAAGCTTGAAACACCAGCTGAGCCACCGTCGTGATTTGCGCTAAAACCGCAAAGCCCAACTTTTCAACACCTCTAGAATAAGGTTACACTTGCTAAGCATTACGCAAGCTCAATTCGCAAACGTCGCTAAAAAATCATGCCAATGCAAGAAAAACCGTTTTCCCAAGCCTGTGAAAATAACAAGATACCGATACTTACGGTACTGAAGCGCATTTTTGCTCAAGCGAAACACGTTTTGGAAATTGGCAGTGGCACCGGTCAACATGCCAGCTATTTCGCACAACACTTACCCCACTTGCGCTGGACCCCAAGCGACCGCCCAGACAACCACCCCGGTATCGATGCCTGGCAACGAGCTTATTCGGGCAGTAATCTCGCCGCAGTCAAAACATTCGATATTCGTTACGACCCTTGGCCAGAACCCGGGGCCGATGCCGTGTTTTCCGCCAACACCGCTCACATTATGCCGTGGCCGGTCACACAGCTAATGCTCGAAAAAACCGCCGATCACCTGCCAAAACAGGGGCTGTTTGCCCTGTATGGCCCATTCAATTACCAGGGAAAATACACCAGCGAGAGCAACGCCCACTTCGACCAATGGCTAAAGCAAAGCAACTCGGAACAGGGGATACGCGATTTCGAGGCGATTGACACCCTGGCGAACAACAAGCATTTGAGCCTACTGGAGGACAATCCCATGCCAGCCAATAACCGTTTGCTGGTTTGGCAAAAACGCTAATTGCCGCTGTGCCGCAAATGGGCTAGAGTCGCCAACCCTCAGCGCATGCTGGTGGGCGTGCATAGTAAACCGTCCAGCCAACACTATCGCCAAGGCGACGCAAGGCCTCACAAGCGCACAATTTAAGACACTGCATTGCGCCTTAGATCAATGTACTTAGATCAATGTACTTGGATCCACATACTGGTAACCCAAAGCCTGCGCCACTTCGGGGTGAGTCACAGCGCCGCGACAAATATTTAGCCCCCTTTTCAAATGCACATCCTCTTTAAACGCATCCAAGCCTTTAGACGCGATTAACCGTGCATATTTAAGCGTCGCAATGTTCAGAGCCATGGTAGCAGTGCGCGCCACCGCGCCCGGCATATTTGCCACGCAGTAATGGATTATGCCATCGACTTCATAGGTCGGTGATTCATGGGTCGTCGCCACCGAGGTTTCAAAACAGCCGCCTTGGTCAATAGCCACATCCACCACTACCGAGCCCTTTTTCATATTGGCGAGCATCTCGCGAGTGAGCAACTTAGGTGCCGCTGCCCCGGGAATCAATACCGCCCCCACCACTAAATCGGCGCAAGCGGTAAAGTGCTCCAGCGCATCCAAGGTCGAAAACACACAATTTATACGGCCATTAAATTCGCTATCCAGCTCCCGCAAGCGCGGTAGAGAATTGTCCAGCAGAGTCACATTCGCCCCCAAGCCCACCGCCATTTTTGCCGCCTGAGTGCCCACAACGCCACCGCCAATAACCACCACTTGTGCGGGCATCACACCCGGCACCCCGCCCAACAGTACGCCTAAACCGCCCTGGGCTTTCTCCAAGTGGTGCGCGCCAGCCTGGATCGATAACCTGCCGGCAACTTCAGACATTGGCGCCAGCAAAGGCAAGCCACCGTGGGAATCGGTAACCGTTTCGTAGGCAATGCAATGCGCTCCCGAATCCAACAGCAGGCGTGCTTGTTCCGGGTCCGGCGCGAGATGCAAATAGGTATAGAGAAACTGCCCCGATCGCAACTTGCGACACTCATCTGGCTGGGGTTCTTTGACCTTGACAATCATCTCCGCCTCGGCGAACACCTGGTCGGCGCTGGCCACAATCTGAGCTCCCGCCGCAATATACAGGGCATCATCGAAACCAACACCGTTACCCGCAGAGGCCTCCAGCAGAACACTGTGCCCCTCTAAGGTCAATTCGCGCACACTCGCAGGGGTAAGCCCAACTCGATACTCGTGATTCTTAATTTCTTTGGGTACACCAATTATCATTTTAGGCTCTCCGGGAATAATTATTGCTGTAAACAGTGATAACAAGCTTGTGGATAATAACCTCGTGTCGGCGTCTTCCGAAACAAGGTTCAGTTTTCTATACTATGCCGATTCGACCAGTTTTATTTTCTGTATTTCCAACAATATCAGTTCATTCCACTACCCCGCCCTATTCACAGACACACGAAAAGTGCTTTACTTTTTGAGATTAACTATGCAAAACCTAGATAAAATAGATAGAAATATTTTAAAAGTACTACAGAAAAATGGCCGGGTAACCTATGCGGACATCGCCAGACAAGTGGGCCTGAGTACCACTCCGTGTCTTGAGCGGGTAAAAAAAATGGAAAAGCAGGGGGTGATCCGCGGCTACACCACCATTGTTAACCCAGAATATTTAAAGGCCAACCTGGTCGTATTTATTAACATTCGACTGTCGAAACAAGAGCAAGATGTATTCGCAAAATTTAAGGCGGCGGTTTTAAAACTGACAACCGTCCAAGAGTGTTACTTAGTGTCAGGAAATTTCGATTACCTGTTAAAAGCGCGGGTAAAAGATATGTCAAGCTACCGAAAATTCTATGCTGAAACGGTACTCAAACTACCCGGGGTTATTGAATGTACCAGCCATGTGGTTATGGAGGAAGTAAAGGACACCATGGAAATACACACCGAAGCTGGCTTTTAGTTCCATCAAATAGTCGCTGATGAGCCCGGTGCCAGCAGGTGGCCGGGGTATTTAAGCCGCGGGAACGCTTACACCGGACCCAGGGAGAGCTTGAGCGGCCTGGGCCATGCGCCGGCCATCCCTGGGGCTGCAGCTAAATTAAGTGCCATTCAATCACAGTCGTTGTATTTGATCCTTTTTTTTACAACACCAGCGGCGAAGCTTAGATCAAAGCAAAACGGGAATTTATTTCGCGCGCTCCTTAGTCACACACTAGAAATACTAAGCAAAATTCCATAAGAGGAATTACGCGAATTTTTTTACTTTGTTATTAATTTTTCTTGATGCTATACAAGTTTATTGACTAATATTAAATTCAGATTTACGAAGTATACCCTCCATGAAGGATGCGTTTATTCAAAGGACATGAGCAAAAGACACCGCTACCGCCACCGTTAACTTGCTATTTTTTATTCGGAAAAACTCCGCCTTGGAGCCCTCTTTTCTGCCTATAAAATAAGCTTTTAACTCCGAAATCATAGGCTTAAATTAAATTGAGTTTATTTTTAATTCGGTGTGTGTTCTGCTGTAAATTTCCCCAAGCTAATCGCAACCCTTAAATGGAGAATTCATACCAAATTTTTAAATTTGGATTTCAATTTAACGTTTTATAAGCAGGCATTCACAGTGCTTTTGCTAGTACGGGAAAGCGATGAAAAACATACAGAAACTACCAACAATTACTCTTTTAGCCGGTTTGATAACCCTTGTTTCCTGCGGCGATGATAACCCCGATGCGGAAAGCAACAATATCAATATTGACAGCACCCTTGAAACGCCTACGCTGAGCAATTTTAGGCAAGCATTTTCCTTTACCCGAGATCGGCAAATAGACACGCTACGCGCCGATAACACCGGTGGCGG
>JAHQVY010000010.1 GCA_019634095.1 Cellvibrionaceae bacterium | reverse complement strand
GCTATTCTGCGTTGTCTCGGCAATTGCTCCTGCATTACCCTAATAAGCTACATCCTTGTAGCGATGCATTGCCCTAATACCTCACATCCCTGTGAGTACCGCCTTGCCAAGAACAAAAAGTGGCGCACTCCTAACACCTAAATCTCAAACGCTTTGGGTATAGATTCGCTTTGCGGTCGCGGCGCTGTGTAGCTGTTAAGCCGGAACTTAAAAAACGATAGCCGATTTTCAAGTCCACTGCTATCATGCCCACATACGTTCCCCACTCGATTTTTTGGATCCACCGAGAATAACCTATATTCACCGAAAAAATCGCCGTGCAATGCTATAAATACCCCTGAGAACGCCCCTGAATCCAAAACTTTATGCGGCGCTAGGGTTAATTGACTTATGAATATAGCCCGAATTCTAATTTTCAATTGTTTTGTTAAGGAGTTAAAGTTAGTTGACGATGGTTAACAGGGTATCATTAGCTTTGAATAGTTAACGGTGTTTACAGGGGAGGGGTAATTGGAGTGTCAAGGTTGATAATTGGATTGTTTTTAAACCCTTACTATAATCGTCACTTATAGCCATATTTTTTTATCTTCGGCGAATGTTTGAGCTAAGCTTTTCGTTGATTTGCTCTGAGTGGTCACACCGAAAGCTATTGCCGTTGCGTTCCTGCATGCATATAAAATCCAATTCTAATTAAATCAAACTAAAAAAATCTTTTTTAAGGGAGAATCTATGTCGTTAGTTTATAAATCCAAAGGCATGCTTGCATTCGGTGCTGCCTGCATGATGTCCAGTCCTATTGCCTTAGCCGAAGATAAAAGCTATGAATTTGGCTTGGGTATACCCTATTATAATTTCGATTCCGGATTTGATTTGGATGATGAATTTGGTCTGCGCGGTTTAGTGGGGATGCGTACCGGCCGTTTACAATTCGAGCTCGATTTTGATACGGTTTCCACTGAAAGAACTAGTGAAGACGATGTGGATCTTCAGCAAGTTTACGGGAATGTTCTGGTTTTTGGCGAGACCATTGGCAACTTTGACCCGTTTATCAGTGCGGGCTGGGGGCAATTAGATTACACCGAAGGGGACTATGATGAAGAGACAACCGTATCGAATATTGGTGCCGGCTTTAAGTATTATTTAGGCGATAGTTTTGCGGTTCGCCCTTCAATTAATTATTTCTTCCCAACAGAGTTCGACGACAACTACGCGACGGTTGCGGTAACTTTTTCTTATTTTACCGGTGGGAGAAAGGTTGGAAAAACCCATTCTGCATCGAAAGCCGAGCCGGTATCAGTGCCAAAAGATGCCGATAATGACGGCATCATCGACAGCAAAGACCGATGCCAAAACACACCGGCCGGTGTATTGGTGAACGGTTATGGTTGCCCCATGGATAGTGATAATGATGGCATATACGATTATCAAGATGAATGTGCTAATACGCCCGCAAATATCAAAGTGGATGACAAAGGTTGCCCGCTAAAATTAGAAAAAACCATTGAAATTGAATTGAAAGTGAACTTTGATTCCAACAGTGATATCGTTAAGCCGCAGTACTATCCAGAAATTCAGCAAGTTGCAGAGTTTTTATCTCAGTATGCGGGCACCGCGGTGGTAATCGAAGGGCATACTGATACTATGGGAGCTGCCTCTTATAACAAGTCCCTGTCACAAAAGCGTGCCGACGCGGTGGCGAACGTATTGACTTCACGCTTCAATGTTGAATCTTCGCGTGTTACCGCCGTCGGGTATGGTGAAGAACAACCGATTGCCGACGAGTCAACTCGGCAGGGTTTAATTGCCAACCGTCGAGTGGTGGCGAAGGTGTCGACTAAGGTAGAAGCTTTACAAGCGAACTAATCCAAAATCACAAGGACGTGATAAGAAGTGCTTGCAGGCACATGCCCTACAGTTACAGTGCTGAAAGGTAAAGGTAAAGGTAAAGGTAAAGGTAAAGAAAAGCGTGTTCAATAGTTGGGCGGAGTTTTGCTGGCGCGTGGTCGTTCGCCCGAGTTGACTTGCGCAATTTGTAAAACGAGTCGGATCGAAGTGAGCGAGCAAATGGTAGTAAACAATAAAAATCAACCCACTTGGTCAATTAGCTTGTGGGACTATTCGGTAAAGATATACGGCTTTAAAGAAGTTAAAAAAAGCTGCTTAAAGCTTCAGGATGAGTATCACGCAAACGTCGCGATCATTTTGTGGTGCTGTTGGCTGAATTCAGAAGGTATCACCTTGCCGCAATCGGTTATGGATGAGGCGTTGATTAACATCGACACCGTCAATCAGACCACCTTGCTAAAACTGCGCAGCGTGCGGCGCAGTGTAGAAGGTACTGGTGCTTTTACATCCGATCAAGCCAAGGTTATCAATCGGCAGGTGCTGAATATCGAACTGATGATCGAAAAGGTACTTTTGTATCGCCTGCAAGACCTAACACGGCGGTTTATCGATTTGCCGTTACTCTCTGAAACGCCCGTGACCTTGTCGTATTATTTACAGTTTATCAATATCGAAAGCGCGTCGGAGGAAGCTGAAAAGCTGCAACAGTTGTGTAACCTGCGATCGGTGGTAGTCGACGATCTCTGAAAGTGGCTATGCTCTCGGTTGGTATAGGCCGGCTTTGCTATATTGTGAGTCGTGCTTGTGAGTCACGGCTTGAAAGGCGCCCGATCTACCTTGCGTGAATGTTAATTTGCGAGATCACACTTGGGAGCGAGCGCCTGTCAAGTTTGATGACAAAGCAACATGTGGGGAAAAGCCTTAATCCTCTTTTGGCGCAAAGCGCTGACATCCTCGACTGTTTGATCCGCGCTTGCGGGCAGGCCATCGCCCAGCGATATTCGCTCCCCTGAGGCCTAAGCAGGTGACGCCCTCAATATACTTGGCAGTGCCTTCGCGGTACTGAAAACCAAATTTCTTTACCACTTTTGTATTCGACGCGAAAACAATCACCACGACGATCTCTTCGATAGGTGTAGCTGTGCCGATAGTTATCGCGGTGGTTACTGTGGTGGTTATGGTGCGAGTTCAGTGCGGCGCCCAGCAGTGCCCCGCCAATAAAAATAGCGGCGTCATTGTTTCTGCGGTGTTTATGCTTGCGGTGGTGGCGTTGATGACTGTAGCGATGTTGGCGTCGGTGTTTCTTATGGTGATGCCTGCTATCTCGGAATTCTGATTTCGCTTTATAGCGGTGTTTATCTGTGCGCTCTGATGACAAGGCTTCATTGCTGGCAATAAGCATAAGAGCGCAGATCAGACTAAAGATTATCGATTGGCGCATGATGGGTTTCCTCGTATGGGTTAAGTTTGAACCAGTGTATCGGGTGCAAGCTGAATTCAGTCTGAATCCACAGAGGGAATATGTGAGCAAAGTCAAGTTTTTTGGGCTGTGGCGCGAATATCTTGGCTCGGGGGGTAGGGGGGTAGAATAATATGAAAGCGCAACCCATTTTGCGGTGTTGCTTCCGCAGTTAAGGAACCTTCGTGCATTTCAATAAGTCGCGAGGCGATAGCCAGACCTAAGCCATTGCGAGTGTTGTCTAGGTTTGCTTCCAGTTTAAGGCCGTCGATGGTAAACAGGTTATCGATGTTGTCGTTTGCGATATTGCTGTGGGGAATATCAATTGTCACATGTGCCAGCTCTTCAATTTGTGTATCGACTTCCAGTTTTAATTGCACGGTATTCTTGTAGGTTATTTCGAGGCAGTATTCTAAAAGCTGGCTCATGGCTTGACCAATACGGGCGGGGTCGCCGAGCATATGAAAACCCTTGCCATGTTGCAGTGAAATTTCTATGTTAGATTCCGATGGCTCGCGGCCCAGGCGTTTGGGGAGTGCGGCAATGACTTCGCTGAGGTTAAACGACTGCCAGCAAAGTTGAATAGTGGTTTCTTCTAAATTCACAAATTCAGCAATCTCGTCCACCGCTTTAAGCAGCTCTTTAGAGTGACGGTAGATAGCGTCTAATGATCGGCGGTCTTGAACATTGAGCTCTTTACAGCGGTGATTTAGGCGCTTTGAAAAGCCAATAATATTGCTAACCGGTGTGCGCAGTTCGCGGTTTTTGTTCATCAGAAAGCGTGTCTTGGCAAAGCTGGTCTTTTCCGCTTGCCGCACGTTTCGCTGCGTTTCGGAATAACTCTTGTGCATATGCAGCAGTTTCATTTCGTGATATTCCTCGTACAGCTCGAACTCATGAGTAAAAGCGAAAAGGATCAGAAGCATGGAGAGCATCTGCGCGAGCATGTGGGTGTGCGCTTGATTTGTCTGATAGGCCTCGGGGGTGAGGTTGGGCCACTGATAACCCGATAATTCAGCCGACAGCAAACAGAACATCGCAAAAAAGACTATGCAGCCCCACTTTTGACAGCTTTCTCGGCCGTTGAGTAAGCCCGCCAAGCAGGGACAAATCAGCAGCCAGCCGCCAACCGTACTAACCAAGCCTCCCGAGGTGCAAATGGCGACAATGGACGCCATGGTTACACCGACAACAATTAGGTCTGCGGCGAGCCTAATGTCTTTCTGCAGTTTGGCGAGTACGCTGGCTGCAAGCAGTGCGCTCACCAAGCATAGGGATATAAAACGGGGTGTAATATCCCACATCACTGCGCGATACATAAAAAAACACAGTGCCAGCGCAAAACCCACTTGTGTGATTGTGATGAGGCGTATTTTTCTTTCTATGGTTAAAGGTTGTGTTACCGAATCCTCGTCGGGTAATTCCTTGGAGCTACTCCCTATCATGGTTCACACCTAAATCATGTGTTTGTCGAAACTGGGTGCATTGCTTTCCCTGGCTTGCGCCAGCAACGGGGCTGGGGGTGGGGGAGGCGTGTTTAGGCGGCAAGGCGAAGGGTGGGCATTACAACAGCGAGGCCGCGCAGCAAACTGCGGAGCCTCGGGTTGGGAATTAATTGGGCTCTGCGGAGGCTTCAGCGTCGGCTTTTTCTTTGGCCATTTGTTGAGCGAACAAAGCATCAAAATTAATGGGTGGCAGCGCCAGCGGAGGAAAGCCACCGCGGGTTGCCAGGTTGTCTACCGCTTCGCGCGCATAGGGAAACAGTATTTGCGGGCAGCCAGCGGTGAGTAAATGCCGCAGTTGCATACCCTCTACGCCGGAAACCGCAAAAATGCCCGCCTGGTGTACTTCGGCGAGAAACAGGGTTTTATCTTGTTGGGTATTGGCAGTAATGGTTAACTTTAATACGACTTCGTAATGCTTGTCATCAAACTTGGAGACCTGGGTGTTTAAGTCTTGATTAATTTTGGGCTGATACTGTTGCTGGAACGCAGTCGCTCCTTGGGGGGCTTCGAAAGAAATGTCTTTGACGAAGATGCGTATTGGCGAAAATTGAATCTGTTTGCCTGATGCTTGGGTCTCGCCGCTGGCGGGAGCGGTGGCTTGATCTGTCATGATAGTATCCAAATTTAAATAAAGTACGTGTTGTTAAAGGCTGCCGTAATCGGGGGGGAATGTATTTAGCTCTTGACTACCGGCAAGTTTTGGGAAGTCCATTCGCTCATCCCCCCCTGGAGTCGATTAACCTGATAGCCGTTTTGTTTTAATTGCTTGCCGGCTGCGCCCGCATGTTGCCCCATTTTGTCGACTATAATGATCGTTTTTTCGGCGTGTTTCTTCAGTTCATCACAGCGTTCCGAGAGTTTTGCGTAGGGAATATTTATCGCGTCGACGATATGCCCACTGGAAAACTCTTTTGCATCGCGAACGTCCAGCAAAATGGCGAGATTATTGTTTAACATGTGTGTTACTGCGTGGTATGACAGTGATTTTCCGCTGCGTTGACCTTCAACAATAATCAAAGCAGATACTGACGCACATAGAATGGTAATGAGCAACCATTGTTCGGATATAAACAACATCCAATCCACAAGCTTACCTTCAAAATGTTTAGTTTAGAAAACGCATGACAATTTACGTGAAATACACCTGGCCAACAGCAGTCGGGCAGTCATTGTAGCGGCTAACATAGCTCCGGGTTCAGCCGCCGGAGTATACACGAACCCTGCACGGTTTGCGCGAGCTTTGGTTCTATTTAGAGCTTGGGTTGCAGAGCAATACACCAAAATTTGTCGTCCCCAGGGCTTGGGCTGCGAGTGTGGCGCCGGTATTAATCGACGGTGTCGCCTCGATTCTCACGAGTTCACATTCACCGTCGTTGAACCGCGTTTGAGCTGCTCATTCGCTGTTGCGCAGGCCTTGCGTATTGCCCGGCTCAATTCTCGAACTGGGTCGTTTCGGTCGGGATCCGGCTGAGCTTGGCGGTGAGAGGAATTTGCCGATCGGGGCCGAGAGAGCGGCGATTTACTCTTATCACCGGTGCGGCCTGGCGGCGTTTATATTCGTTTTTATCCACCAAGTAGCGGATACGGCTTTTCTCCGATTCGCTCAAATAGCGGGCGCGAGCTTCTAAAAACGCAATGTCTTTGTTGTCGAGCAGATCCCCTTCGAGCAGCAGTTGGAGGAAGGCGTCGAGCTGAGGATAAGGTGGCAGGCTATCGCTGTCTTTTTGTTCCGGCGCAAGTTCTGCCGACGGCTG
>JAHQVY010000086.1 GCA_019634095.1 Cellvibrionaceae bacterium | reverse complement strand
GCAGTCGAAAAATTGAAAAAACGCTTTAATTTCAGTTCATTGGACGTCCGCAGTAGATTCAACTGATTAATTTAGGATAATCCTAAATAAATCCGTTGGATCGTAGCGAGGGCGTTCAAGGGGCTGAAATTAGAGTGAATTTTTTAACTTTTGAGGCAAATTCGTAGTCACTCTACGGGTGCAGCCGCAAAATTGAAAAAACGCTTTAATTTCAGTTCATTGGACGTCCGCAGTAGATTCAACTGATTAATTTAGGATAATGGCCCGGTACTTAGTTTTTGACGAGCGTTAATTTAG
This sequence comes from Cellvibrionaceae bacterium, assembly GCA_019634095.1. Taxonomy (GTDB): domain Bacteria; phylum Pseudomonadota; class Gammaproteobacteria; order Pseudomonadales; family Cellvibrionaceae; genus JAHQVY01. The sequence continues at coordinate 5,213 of JAHQVY010000086.1, read as the reverse complement.
GCGATGAGGTTTTTACCGCCTCCTGTGAATAAAGCGCAAAGCTTTAGGGCGGACATTGGCGATAGCCTGGCTTCAGGCGTCTACTAAATGTAGCTTGGTTTTTTTGAGAGTTTCCGTTGCAGGGTGCGCCGGTGCATTTTTAACTGGCGTGCGGTGGCGGAAATATTGCCGTGGTTATCAGATAAAGCTTGTTGGATGAGTTCCCATTCCATGCGTTTTAGCGAGAGCTGTTCATCTGCATCGACGCCCAAGTGCTCGTGGTCGGGTTGTGGGCTCTCTTCAAAAGCATGGGCGATCTGTTCCGCTGTTGCCGGCTTTGCCAAGTAGTTTATCGCGCCCAGTTTTACCGCTTGAACTGCGGTGGCAATACTGGCATAACCGGTAAGAATAAGGATTTTTATATGGTTATGCCGAACGCTCAACTCATTTATTAGAGACATGGCGTTGCCGTCTTCTAGGCGCAAATCTAGCAGGGCGTGGCTGAAATGATTGAGCCGGGGGTCTCTTTTTACCGCTTCAATGCCGGAGTAATGTGTTACGTTAAATCCGCGTCGATGCAATGCTCGAGTGGTGACTTCAGCCAATACTTCATCATCTTCGACATAGAGTAGTTGTTTCATACTTTTAACCGGTGCAGATTATTTTTCTTGTTAGCTATTCGCCGTAAACGGCGCATAACTTTGTGTTTTACATTTGCTGAAACCGCCTCTGCAAGCTCAAGAGTCGTGTTCACCCCAAGCGCGGAAAATAAGCGCCAAATCTCGATTTAGGGGAAGCGGCTTGCTCGCCCAACCGCGGTCCTTGTGTTCTGTTGTCGTGAGTGGCGAACATTCCCCTGTGTAGTCTGGGGCTTGCCGCGTTATAAGTGCCTATCAGCGTCTTCAACTTGCAGTGCAAGTGCTTCGCAGCGGGGTAGTTTCACTGAAACCTCGGTCAAGCTTGTGGCGCGCTTGGTGTCGAGTCTTTGTAAATTTATTGATCCGCCGAGTTTTTCTATGGTCGAGTTAGCGAGAAAAACGCCAATGCCCATGCCTTGATTGGCAGAAGGCACAGCGGATTGGCCCCAATAATTGCTAATTTCTTCAGGTACACCATCGCCATCATCGACTATCTGTAGTTTAACAAAGTCCTCATCATAGCCAACCGTCGCCTGAACTTTAGTTTTTGCCGCGCGGATTGCGTTGTCTATCAAATTAATTAATGCATGAGTTAGCAGTAGGTTGTGTTGGATAAACACCGAATCACAGTGTGCTGCCATGCTAAAAACAGGCATCGGAGCGGCTGCAGTGACTTTATAATGCTCGGCGATTTCCGCAATGATCTGTGCCGCGGATTTAGGGGCTTCTGCGAAGTGTTCGTTGTCGGTTAGTCGCGACAGTCGCGATAGGGTTTCTTTACAGCGAGCCACTTGCTCTTGCATCATTTGCGCGCGCAAGGCTTGGTCGCGATCCCGAGCGAGATCGCCGAGCTCTTCGGCTAAGAGGTTTAGCGAGGACAGCGGTGTGCCCAGTGAGTGCAAGGTTGAAGCGGCGAGGGTGCCAATGCCAACAAGCTGTTCATTTTTTAGGGTGTCTTCTCGTACTTTGGCTAGCATTTCCTGACGAGCCCGCAGCGCAGCAGCCAAATAACCAATAAAAAAAGTGATCAAAAGGGCGCTACCAACGAAGTTAATCCACATGCCTATGAGGTGCAGGCCGAAGTCGGACGAGGTGTGTTGCAGGTGGTGTCCCATATCAATGTAAAGCATGCCACTGTACAGCGCGATGGTGATTGACGTGAAAATCACCGTGGAGCGGCGATTAAAGATTGCAGCGCAAATGGCGATTAACACCAGCCAGTAATAGATAAACGGATTTGCCGAGCCGCCAGTAAAATAGACTACCGTGGCCAGCAATAAGGCGTCGAAGACGAGTTGCAGGTAAAGGGCTAAGGCAGACACAGCGCCGCGTTTGTGGTGGTAAAATGCGAACAAAGCCGAGAACCCTAGGCTCAGCGCAAGCACCGTGCATATTTTTGCGATGGCGATTTCTACGGCGAGATAGGACCTAGCGACCAAACAGACGCCAATTATGCAAAGCAACACGGCTGTGCGCAGGATGAGCAGTTGCCGAAACAGATAGATCGGGTTTTTATCTAAGGTGTTATTTAATATCGACAAGACAAGCCGCCTGTAACGCGCAAGAGTGGTTAAACTAACGGGTTTTATTTGCGTATTCAAACTTTCGTATTCAAACTTTCTGGCTCAGTTGGCTTGCGCCGATGTTTCAACCTAAATAAATCAGTTGGATCGTAGCGAGGGCGTTCAAGGGGCTGAAATGAGAGTGAATCTTTTAACGTTTGCGGCAAATTCGTAGTCACTCTACGGGTGCAGCCGCAAAATTGAAAAAACACTTTAATTTCAGTTCATTGGGCGTCCGCAGTAGATTCAACTGATTAATTTAGGTTCAAGGCGTGGTGACGCGCTATAATCCGCAGCTTTGCCTAAATGAGCCCTTCCTATGTCCTTTCCGCCACTGTTTCTCAAGTCTCAACACGATCGTCGAATACGCAAAGGCCACCTGTGGGTGTATTCAAACGAGGTGGACAGCAAAAAAAGCCCGCTGAATAACTTTGCCGTTGGCGAACAGGTGGTTTTGACCGGCGCCAGCGGTCAGGCATTGGGGCTAGCTGTGGTAAATCCTAACAACTTGATCTGCGCACGTTTAGTGTCGCGAAGTTTGAATGTGCGTCTGGGTGAATCGCTATTTAAAAAACGTATTCAAGAGGCCTTGAGTCTGCGGCAGGCGATTTTTGATGCGCCGTACTATCGTTTATTGTTTGGCGATGCGGATTTTCTTCCCGGTGTGGTTGCCGACCGCTTCGGTGATTATGTGGTTCTGCAGATTGCCAGTGCGGCCATGGAGCAGCACAAACAGTCGCTGCTGCAAGCCTTGCAAGCGGTGCTCGGCTGCCGCGGAGTGTTGTTGCGCAACGACCACGCTGCCAGACAACTCGAAAATCTGCCTTTGTATAGCGAGGTGGTTGGCGACTTGCCAGAGCAATTAGAGTTGATTGAAAACGGCGTGCAGTTTCGCGTACCGAGCCGCGATGGTCAAAAAACCGGCTGGTTTTATGACCATCGTTGCAATCGTGCCATGCTGGCTCAGTGGGTGTCCGGCAAGCGTGTGCTGGATGTGTTCTCCTATGTTGGCGGTTGGGGAGTGCAGTTGGCCAAGGCCGGTGCCAAGCGGGTAACCTGCGTCGATTCTTCTGCAACGGCACTTAGCTACGTTGAACAAAATGCCGAGCTCAATGCCTGTGATGATCGTATGGAGGCGATCGAGGGAAGTGCGTTGGAGGTGTTAAAGTTCCTTATCGAAGAGCAAGAAAAATTTGATGTTGTGGTGCTCGATCCGCCGGCTTTTATCAAGCGCAAAAAAGACCAGAAATCCGGTGAAGCTGCCTATCGCCATATTAACGAGTTAGCGATCCGTTTATTGCAGCCCGGCGGCTTGCTGCTCAGCGCGTCTTGTTCGATGCAGTTACCGGCGGCAAGCCTGCAAGACATTGTGCGCGGCGCGGCAATGCACCTCGATCGCAAGTGCCAGTTAGTGTATTGCGGAGGCCAGGGGCCGGATCATCCTGTCCACCCCGCAATACCGGAGACCAACTATTTAAAGGCGCAACTATTTCGCATTCTATCGCGGCAATAATCGCCAAGTGTGCGTAATGCCTTAAGTTATATCCATAGCGGTTGAGTTTTAGGTGTGAGCGGTTCGCCTTAAAAAAATCTTCGTGCAAGCTTATAAATACCCCTTTAAGTATTTCTGAATCGAAAGCTTTGTGCAACATTAGGGTTTAATCGACTTTTCTATGCCTTTTTGCTGGAGGCAGGAGCAGCTCCATAGACAGACACGCCGTCCATCCTTTTCCGGAGCTCGATAGCAGAATTTGCCGCTGATGGTTGCTGGAGCAAGCCCTGTTTTGTACTGCAGGCTTATCTAATTGTATGCAACGATACGGCTAGCGCAGATTAAAAAGCCGAAATATTTGTTGTGTCAATTTTACTTTGCGCTTCTATACTGAGGTAAGCACGGGTTTGGTGCTTTAAAACTTGGTTTGATCGCAGTGGGTTTAGTGGATGCGAGCTGTTTTAGAGTTAAAGCGCGATCCTGGATATTTCACTGGGTGGCCGAATTTTAGCGGCCTGATCGCTCGCTTTGATCGCGCTCGTACGCGCAAACGCTACTGCAGCTGCCGCGGGGTGAGCATGTGCGGTCACCGTGTACGAGATCAGGCTAACATCAACCCAGCCTCGTTGCAGGAATGTAGCCTATTGGGCTAACGCAGGAGCAATTACCGGGGAGCAATTGTTGGAGCTTGAATGCCAAATAGGTTTGTCTACAAGCGTAAAGCCCACATTTTTAGGGGTACTGGTGAAATATTCGGGCTAGCACTAGGTTAAGTATTGGAGTTGAGGGTATATGCACTACCAGATTAGCTGTTTCATTAATGGCTTAGCCAGGGCAATCGGCTTTAAATCTATTTCGAGCCAATTTACACTCGTTTTTGGGCTTATTGCTGGTGTCTCCATCGCGGTGATTGTGTCATTAAATATGGCCTTAATATTGTTGTCGTCGACTTCTGAAACCATTGATGCGGCGGCCCGCCAGCGCATGCTGAGTCAGCGATTGGCAAAAGAGGCTTTTATGGTGGCGCAGGGCTTAGAATCCTCCGTATCGATGCAAAAAACCATAGATTTAGTTGAAACCACGCACCGCAATTTAATTCAAGGTAACAAATCGTTAAGTATTCTCGCTCAAGACAACCAACAAGTTCTCGTACACCTGCAGCGGTTTAACGAGCTTTGGTTAGGCTATAAAAATGCTGTATTTGAATATGTTGACACCAAGGATAGCGTTACACTGGCGAATATTAACCGCCAGAGTGCGGCAGTGTTAACTGCCATGAACGGTGTGGTGCCGCTAGTCGCGAAGAATATGCAAGACAAGATCACACAATATCTGAACATTGCTTATTGGATGGCAATCGCGACGCTTGTTCTTGCATTGGTTACACGATTATTTGCAGTGCATTGGTTGATGTCAAAAATCGATATCCTGCGAGAGCAATTTCGCGTAGCGGCTAAAGGAGACTTTTCCAAAAAAATGGATTATGACTGCAGCGACAATGAGTTATCAGAGATTTTTATTAATTATAATTGTATGCAGAGT
>JAHQVY010000085.1 GCA_019634095.1 Cellvibrionaceae bacterium | reverse complement strand
GGCGCGAGCTTCTAAAAACGCAATGTCTTTGTTGTCGAGCAGATCCCCTTCGAGCAGCAGTTGGAGGAAGGCGTCGAGCTGAGGATAAGGTGGCAGGCTATCGCTGTCTTTTTGTTCCGGCGCAAGTTCTGCCGACGGCTGTTTTTCGATAATAGCCCGCGGAATAAGCTCGCGCTTAAATACGTCGCGATTTAAATACTCAGCGAGCGCGTAAACTTGTTGCTTGTACAAGTCTGCCAGCAGGGAAACACCACCGGCCATATCGCCGTAAAGCGTACAATAGCCCACAGAAAGCTCGGTTTTATTGCCGGTGCTTACCACCATCGCCCCGCTAGAGTTAGAGTAAGTCATTAGACGCTGTCCGCGAATGCGCGCCTGTAAATTTTCCTGTGCAAGTGGGCTTGGATCTTCGCCGAAGGCTTTTCGATAAGTTTGCAGCTCGGTTTCGAAGGTTTGTTTAATCGGCGAATTGATCAGTTTCACCCCCAGGGCATCACACAGTGCCACCGAGTCGTCTATAGAGCCGAGGGAGCTGTACTGCGAAGGCATGGTGACCCCCAAGACGTTATCCGCCCCCATGGCGAGTGCGGCAATGGCCACTGTCACCGCACTGTCGATACCGCCACTGCAGCCAATCACTACCTGGGTGAATCCAGATTTTTCACAGTAGTCACGCAGGCCCGTGAGTAGTTGTCGATAGATTATCTCCAGGGTATCGCGCTGGCTAATTGGCTGGGGCTGCAGCTGGGCTTGCAATTGATGTAAGGTCACCTGCTCGACGAAAAGATCCGCTTCGAATACGCAGTCACCGCGGGCGTTGTAAACCATTGAATGGCCATCAAAAACGAGTTCGTCAATGGCGCCGACTTGATTCACGTATACCATGGGCGCGGCGCAACGCCGCGCGGTCGCGGCTGCTAGATTGTGCCGCGCTTGCCACTGGTTCAAGCTGCTGGGGGAGGCGTTGATACTGATAATTAAATCGAGTTTATTGTGTTCAAGGGCGGCGACTGGATCGCGCTGGTAATTGTGGAAAGTATTGTTCGGGTTTTGCCAAGCATCTTCGCAAATAAGAAAGCCGAGTCGTTTGCCTTGCCACAAAAACACACCGGGCAGGTTACCCGGTTCGAAATGGCGAGCCTCATCAAATACGCCGTAGGTTGGGAGCAGCTGTTTGTGATAGTGAAAGCGGGTCTCACCTTGTTCGATAAATTCCAGTGTGTTTAAGAAGGGCTTGCCCTGAAACGGGTTTTTTTGCACCGTGCCAATCACCACTGCACAAGGGGTTGTTTGTGTGGCAGCGCGAATTTTGGCAAGGTGCTGGTTTTGCTGCCCTAAAAACTCGGGGCGCAGCAACAAATCTTTTGGGTAATAACCAGAAATGCACAGTTCGGAAAAAACAATGATGTCGGCAGTGTCGCCGTATTTTGCGATCACTGCGAGAATTTTATTGCTGTTGGCTTCAAAATCGCCAATGGTGTAATTGAGTTGCGCGGTTACGATATTCATTGTGTCAGGCTCATTATTTGGAGTAAGTGCCCGCCAGCCAGGCAACATAGTCGGGGTTTTCGCACATCGTTTTGCCAGGGCTATCAGACAGCTTGGCAACCGGACGTCGGTTCAGCTCAACCAGCTTCATCACTATGTTTAAGGGCGGGTAACCAAGGTCGTTAGTCAGATTTGTACCAATACCGAAACCGCACTGAATTCTTTGGTGAAACGCTTTGTAGAGTTCTAGCATTGTTGGGAAGTCTAGGCCGTCGCTCCAGATAGCGCACTTGCTGAGCGGCTGAATGCCGAGCTTGTGCAGCTGCGCGAGTAATTTTTCGCACCACAGCGAAGGGTCGCCGGAGTCGTGGCGAAAACCGTCAAATTGTTTTGCGAAATACAAATCGAGCACTTCGCAGAAACTGTCCATGCCAATCACGTCAGTCAGGGCATCGCCCAAACTGCCCCGAAATTCTTGCGCCCATGCGTTGAGCGCGGCCTTTTGTGAATCGAGGGGATGGGTTAGTGCCTGCCAAGCTTGCAGATATTCATGTGCCATCGTGCCGATGGGCTTAAGCCCAAATTCTCGGGCAAAATGATAATTTGATGTGCCCACAAAATGCTGCGGTATCTCCAGGCGCAGGCTTCGCAGTACATCGGCTTGCCAGGTTTTGCTAAAGCGCCTGCGGGTACCGAAGTCGGTGAAATTAAAGCCGTCGAGGTTATTTTGCGATTGAATTAGCCGGATTTTGTTTGCCAAACGTTGTCGCCCTTCTTGGTAGTCGGGTTCTACCACGTTGTGGCGGTACCACAGTTCATTGACAATGGACAATAAATACAGCTCCCAGTGGCTGGTTTTTAGCATAGGACCCTTGGCTGAGAGGTTCAGCTGGCCGCCGTTTTGGTTAATGATGACATCGCTTGGATCGAGGGTGAAATCGCTTAAAAAATCGATATAATCCTCGCTCAGATGAGGTTCTTTACTCAAATAACGCAGCTCACTTTCAGTGAACCGTAGACTGGCCACCATGGCCACTTGTTCACGGATCGCGGGAATTAGCGCGCTTAAGTCAATGCCCTTATTGCGGCATTTAAAGCGGTAGACTGCCATTGCGGCAGGATACTGATGCAGGTTGACTTGCTGCATACTGAATTTGTATTTGTCGGTGTCTAGCAGGCTGGTAATAATAGGTTTGCCTTGATCTCGCATTGCTTTACTCCTGAGTTAAGAACGATAAGTCCTCAGCCACTGTAATATTGGCTGCCCGCATTTCGCCGAGTGCCGCGGTAATGGTGTCGCTTGCAATACCGCGGCAGGCCTTTAAATTCACCACCACTGCAAAGCCGGCCTTGGCCAATTGCAGCGCGGTGAGCTTAACGCAGTAATCTGTGGCCAGGCCGCCGCAAATCACGGTGGTTATTTTGTGCTGCCGCAAATACTCAATCACACCGGTGGACAGCGTGTCTTTGAGGTCGTGATAACAAGCACCGTAAGGGTGCATGTCCGGCTCGACACCTTTGTATACCACGTAGTCGTATTCACAAACCTTGGGTAAACCATCGATCAACTCAAAGCCCGCGGTACCGGGAACGCAGTGCATATGCCAACGAATGTCGACATTCTCGCCGCTCACCGGACTAAAAATGGGTTTGTCATCTGTGGCTTTCCAAATTGCTTGCGTTGGGTGAGCATCTTTTGAAACTACTCGCAGTCGAGCTAGTTTGGCTTGTTCATTTAAGAGCGGTGCCAGCAAATGGCCTTCCTCCACCGGCAATTCGTTCGGGCAAAGCGGAGTGAATCCCTTCTGCGGGTCGATATCGAAGCTGGCGGTGGTATTGCGCTGAATTTTCATGGTCAACTCCTCGGTTTACAGATGAGTGGTACATCGTTACTATGGCAATTCGTGATTGCTAAGATAGCAACAATAAATCACTAAGTAAAGCACTCAAAATGAAAGGTTTGATATTTGAGTGTCGAAATAAGCGCTCGTCCTTAAAAACTCATCGAGATTGATAGTGTATGAATAAAAATCATATCGCTGTATTTGGCTCCGCATTCAACCCACCCCACTTGGGGCATGCCGATGTGATCCAGCAGGTGTTGCAGCACTCCTCGCAACTGGTATTAGTTCCCTGTTTTCAGCACGCCTTCGCTAAAAAAATGATGCCCTTTGAGTTTCGCTTGGAGATGCTGAGTGCGATGCTGAGCGATTTAAATATAGCCCACTTGGTTAAGGTGTCGCAGATCGAGAGAGAGATCGCCCATCGCCAGCGTCGGCCAGGGGAGGCGCTGCCGCCGGTTTATACATTCCAGGTATTGGAAGCGTTGGAGAGGGAGCTGGGTTCCAGCCAGTTAGTGTTCGTTGTGGGGCCAGATAACGCCCGCCCTGAAACTTGGAGCCGGTTTTACAAGGCCGATGAAATCAGCCAACGTTGGCAAATATGGCCGGCGCAAGAGCGCTTGCCAATACGCAGCACGGCGATTCGTCGCAAGCTTGCCAATAACGAGGCGCTCGATACTGCTCACTGTACCCAGGGTGTCATTCAATTACTCAAGGGATATCAGCTTTAATGGTTAACAAAATTTTTCAAGCCGAGCCGAATAGCTTCATTCAAGACGTCGACTGGGTGCTCTACAGTGTCGACCCGGTGATTTTCACGTTCTACCGCGATGAGCTGTGTGTTTTGTTGATCAAGCGCTCGTCACCACCCTACAAGGGATTATGGTCGCTGCCAGGCGGACGTGTCGATAAAAAAGCGTGCGCCAACCTCGAGCAAGCATTATTGGCGAAATTAAAGAGTAAAACGGGCATCGAGAATATTTTTTTTGAACAGTTGGCCACTTACGGCGGCAGTGATATGGACCCTCGCGGCTGGTCGGTTGCCACCGCCTATTTGGCCTTGGTGCATGAAAGTGAGTTGGATATTAACCGTTTAGAAAGCGAAGAGCCGATTCGCTGGTGGCGACTGTCGGAGATTGGCGGCGATAAGCCACTGGCGTTTTGGCACGAGAAAATGATCCGAGATGCCTTTGTTCGCTTGCGTGATAAATCTTTGTATACCGATTTACCGGTAAATTTTATGCCCAATACATTTACGTATCCCATGCTGAAGCAAGCCTTCGAAAAAATTCTTGGCACCTCTATTTCGCGCCAAAGTTTTGCTCGTCGTATGGATGCCGCGGGCATTTTCGAAGATACCGGGGAACGGGAAACGGGCCGCAATCGGCCCTCGCCCGTCTACCGAAGAATACATAGGGGTGGGTCTTATGTATTTCCTGGGATCATTAAACCGAAATAACTCAGGTTTAAATTCGGGTACCCAGTTGAAGAGATAAGGTAAGGCAGTAACCCAATGAAAACAAATGAACTAGGGTTTTGATCCAACTGATTAATTTAGGTTCATCGTTATGGGGTGTAAACGGGCTAGGTTTGCGGCGGTACATATCCATCGGCGCGGTCGTAGTTTTCGCCGGAAAAAAACTGATCGCGTTGCAGGCTCAAATACTGCCGGGCACTGTGGTCCATCATATTTAATTGCTTTTCGTTAATCAGCATGG
>JAHQVY010000084.1 GCA_019634095.1 Cellvibrionaceae bacterium | reverse complement strand
GACGATTGGCGTTGGCACATGTACGATACCGTTAAGGGCTCCGATTACATTGGTGATCAAGATGCCATTGAGTACATGTGTTCTGTGGGCCCCGAAGCGGTGTTCGAACTCGAGCACATGGGGCTGCCTTTCTCCCGTACTGAGGAGGGCCGCATCTACCAGCGGCCTTTCGGTGGGCAGTCTAAAGATTTTGGCCGCGGCGGCCAAGCAGCGCGCACCTGCGCAGCGGCGGATCGCACCGGACACGCGTTGTTGCACGCGCTCTATCAGGGTAATGTCAAAAATAACACGGTGTTTTTAAACGAGTGGTTTGCCGTCGATTTAGTGAAAAATCAAGATGGCGCAGTGTGCGGTGTGATCGTTATCAATATGGAAGATGGCGAAGTGGTTTTTGTGAAGTCCAAAGCTACAGTGTTAGCCACTGGCGGTGCCGGGCGTATTTATGCATCCACTACCAACGCCCATATCAATACCGGTGATGGTATCGGCATGGCATTGCGCGCGGGCTTCCCGGTGCAGGACATCGAAATGTGGCAATTCCACCCCACCGGAATTCACGGGGCTGGCACGCTGGTTACCGAAGGTTGCCGCGGCGAAGGCGGGTACCTAATCAACAAAGATGGGGAGCGTTTTATGGAACGCTACGCACCCAACGCAAAAGATCTCGCCGGTCGAGATGTGGTTGCGCGCTCTATGGTGCTCGAGATTCTCGAAGGCCGGGGCTGTGGCCCGGAAGGTGATCACGTGTTCCTCAAGCTCGACCATCTTGGCGCAGAGACCTTAAACCAACGTCTGCCGGGTATTTTGGAGTTATCGCGCACCTTTGCTCACGCCGATCCCATAAAAGAACCGATCCCAGTGGTGCCCACTTGCCACTATATGATGGGGGGTATTCCCACTAATGTTAATGGCCAAGCCCTAACTCAGGACGCAGATGGCAACGATCTAGTGATTCCCGGTTTGTACGCCTGTGGTGAAGTGGCCTGTGTGTCGGTGCACGGTGCCAACCGTTTAGGTGGTAATTCTCTACTGGATTTAGTTGTCTTCGGTCGCGCATCGGGCATGTTTATTGAAGGTGCCTTGCGTGAAGGCATCGAACTTCGCGATCCCTCGCAAACCGATTTAGACGCCGCAATGTTGCGCTTGAACACCTTAAATGAAAGCAGTAGTGGCGAGCAGGCCACTGCGGTACGCAAAGATTTGCAAAACATTATGCAAAATTACTTCGGCGTGTTTCGCAATGGTGAATTTATGCAAGAGGGCGTTAAAAAGTTGGCACAGCTGCGTGAACGGGTTGATAACTTGTCGCTTAAAGACAAGAGTTCAGCCTTCAACACCGCTAGAATCGAAGCACTTGAAGTGCAAAATTTATTCGAGGTTGCTGAATCCACAGCCATTGCCGCAGAGGTTAGAAAGGAATCGCGCGGCGCGCATGCCAGAGAGGACTTCCAAGAGCGCGACGACGAAAATTGGTTGTGCCACTCAATGTATTTTCCAGCGGATAAAAGCGTGTCGAAGCGGGCGGTAAATTTTACCCCAAAAACAATGGAAACGTTTCAACCCAAAGTAAGAACCTACTAATCGGGGTTATTTAAAGATGTTGAATGTAGAAGTATATCGTTACAACCCAGAAACGGACCAAGCACCGTTTATGAAATCTTATAGTGTCGACACGGGTGGCAAGGACCTCATGGTGCTCGATGTTTTGGAAATGTTGAAAGCGGAAGATCCGACTTTGGCCTATCGCCGATCTTGTCGAGAGGGCGTTTGCGGTTCAGATGGCATGAATATTTGCGGTAAAAACGGCTTGGCCTGCATCACGCCACTTTCGGAGTGTGTCAAAAACAATAAATTGGTTTTGCGCCCGCTCCCCGGTTTGCCTGTGGTACGAGATCTCGTTATCGATATGTCGCAGTTTTATGATCAGTATCGAAAAATTGAGCCTTATCTGCAAAACAATACCCCGCCGCCGGCGATTGAGCGTTTGCAATCCCCCGAAGACCGCGAAAAGCTCGACGGGCTCTACGAGTGTATTTTGTGCGCCTGTTGTTCTACCAGCTGTCCGTCTTTTTGGTGGAATCCAGACAAATTTATCGGCCCGGCGGGTTTGTTGCAGGCTTATCGCTTCCTGGCAGATTCTCGCGATACCGCCACCACAGAGCGGCTGGCGAAGCTGGATGATCCGTTCAGTGTGTTCCGATGTCACGGTATCCAAAACTGCGTTGACGTGTGCCCTAAGGGGCTCAACCCAACGAAAGCAATTGGCCATATTCGCGGTATGTTGCTGCAGCAGGGTGGTTGATATGACACACTTGGCCACTCTATTGCATATATTGTGGACCAAGTGTGAAACTCACCGTAGACAGGACTTATAACCGTTCCACACACCTTTGGTTTTCTAGAATGCTCGCGCGTGCGAGTTCCACTCGCGATAAATTGAAGCCCACTAAATACTGAAAGATTCTTTGACCTGTAAGTGCCTAGCTTACAGGGTAATGGTGAGAAAATAATGCAAGACAGCGTGATGGAGATGTTGTGGCGTAGCGCCCATTTGTCTGGTGGTAGTGCCGCGTATGTAGAAGAGCTTTATGAAGTTTACTTGGAAAACCCCCAGGAAGTTGCAGAGCACTGGCGCGAGTTTTTCGACAAACTGCCCCGTGTAAACGGCGCTGTCGGCAATGATGTTAAACACTCCGAAATCATTGAGTATTTTGAGTTGCTGGGTCGGAATAGGGCGAGACCGATGGTGGTGCCCGGCTCTGGTACCGCCAATATTGCCCGCGAACGCAAGCAGGTGGATGTGGTTCAACTGGTCAATGCCTTTCGTTTGTCTGGGCACTTAAACGCCGACGTTGATCCCCTGAAATTGCGAGAAAAAGGCAAGGCCCCAGATTTGGATTTGTCGTTCCACGGATTGAACACTGCCGATTTGGATACGGTATTTCAAACTGGCGATTTATCTTTCGGTTACAAAGAAGCGACGCTGCGCAAAATCATAAGCGACCTCGAAAAAACCTTTTGTTCCACCATCGGTTCTGAGGTGATGCATATCACCGACTTCGACGAGCGACGCTGGCTGCTCAACCGCTTGGAATCCGCCCGCGCCCGGCCAGATTTCGGCCCAGAATCTAAGTTGAGCCTGTTGCAGCGCCTCACGGCGGCGGAGGGTTTGGAGCGCCATCTCGACAGCAAGTATCCGGGTACCAAGCGCTTTGGTTTAGAGGGTGCAGAAAGTTTGATTCCGCTGCTCGATACTCTAATTCGCCGCTGCGGAGGTTACGGGGCGAAAGAAATGGTTATGGGCATGGCCCACCGCGGCCGTTTGAATACCCTGGTTAACATCTTAGGTAAAAATCCCGCCGAATTATTCGACGAATTCGAGGGCAAAAGACTGGTGGATACTTCGGGCGATGTAAAATATCACCAGGGCTATTCCTCCAATGTGATGACACCGGGTGGTGAAATGCACCTGGTGTTGGCTTTTAATCCCTCCCACTTAGAAATTGTGTCGCCGGTTGTCGCTGGCTCGGTGCGCGCGCGGCAGGATCGTCGTGGCGACGAGCGCGGCAATATGGTGGTGCCCGTGAGTATTCACGGGGATGCCGCCTTTGCCGGTCAAGGCGTGGTAATGGAAACCTTCCAGATGTCACGCACGCGCGCATACAAAACTGGCGGAACAGTGCACATCGTGGTGAATAATCAAGTAGGCTTTACCACTAGCCGTTTAGATGATGCGCGATCCACCACCTACTCCACCGACGCGGCCAAGATGATCGAGGCGCCGATTTTCCACGTCAACGGCGACGACCCCGAAGCCGTAGCCTACGTGGTTAATTTAGCCGCAGATTATCGCAATGAGTTCCGCAAAGATGTGGTGATCGATTTAGTGTGTTACCGGCGTCGCGGTCACAATGAAACTGACGAGCCCTCCGCGACTCAACCTCTAATGTACAAGGCGATTCGCGCTCAAAAATCGACCCGTACACTCTACGCCCAGCGCCTGGTCGACGAGGGCGTCACTACCAAGGAAGTAGTGGATAAAATGGCTAGCGAATACCGCAACGCCTTGGACCGTGGTGAACATGTTGCGCGAGGCCTGGTCAGCGAGCCCGACAAGTCGCTGTTTGTGGATTGGTCGCCCTACATCGGTCACGATTGGCAGTCGCCTGCAGACACCAGCTATCCGATTAAAGATTTGCAGTCGATGGCGGAAAAAATAAGCCAAATACCCGACGGGGTACAAGTGCAAAAACAGGTGGCTAAGATTTATGACGACCGCAGAAAAATGGCGGGGGGTGCGCTGTTAATTAATTGGGGAATGGCAGAGACCCTGGCTTACGCTACCCTGTTGGAGCAGGGCTATAGGGTGCGACTCACGGGACAGGATGTGGGTCGAGGTACCTTCTCCCACCGCCATTCGGTGGTACACAATCAAAAGAACGGAGAACACTATATTCCCCTGCAAAACCTCCGTGAAAAACAACCGAACTACGACATCTACGATTCGTTGCTCTCCGAAGAAGCCGTGCTGGCCTTCGAATACGGCTATGCCACCACTACCCCTGGAGCATTAATAATTTGGGAAGCGCAGTTTGGCGATTTTGCCAACGGTGCTCAAGTGGTCATTGACCAATTTATTACCAGTGGCGAGCACAAATGGCAGCGCTTGTGTGGCCTCACTATGTTGCTGCCGCACGGCTATGAAGGCCAAGGTCCGGAGCACTCTTCGGCGCGGCTAGAGCGGTTTATGCAGTTGTGCGCTGAAAATAATATCCAAGTTTGCATTCCGACCACGCCGGCGCAGGTTTATCATATGCTGCGCCGTCAGGCGATTCGCTACATGCGTCGCCCCTTGGTGGTGATGAGTCCGAAGTGGATTTTGCGTCATAAACTGGCTACTTCGTCTTTAGAGGATCTGGCCGAAGGCTCCTTCCAGTCGGTATTAGGGGACGACGAGATGATCCCTGACGAGGTCAAGCGAGTAATACTGTGCAGCGGTAAAGTTTACTATCATCTTTACGAAGCGCGTATGGCGCGGGAACAGAAGGATGTGGCCTTACTGCGTATTGAGCAGCTTTACCCTTTTCCCGAAGAGCGGCTGCGTTTGGCCTTGAAGCATTATGCACATGTGACCGATGTGGTTTGGTGTCAAGAAGAGCCCATGAATCAGGGGGCTTGGTACTCCAGTAACCATCGCTTGCGGCGTGTCGTTGAACGCGTCAATGACGAGGCCTTTTTGCGTTATGTGGGGCGTGCTGAATCCTCTGCACCAGCGGCCGGTTATATGTCTACCCACTTGGATGAACAAAAACGTTTTGTCGATGCCGCATTGGATATTACCGTTTAATTTAACCCTCAAATTTAGAAGTTCTGTGCTCCCTTTTTGCGTATTTGGAGCAAATATACAGAGTGTTTTTCGCAACTACTTGCAACCTAGGACACATTTGGAATGACCAACGAAATAAAAGTCCCTGCTTTCCCCGAATCGGTTCAGGAGGGCACCATTGCAGCATGGCACAAACAGCCTGGTGAGTCGTTTTCTCGCGATGAAATTATTGTAGATATTGAAACCGATAAGGTGGTGCAGGAAGTTCCCGCGCCGGCGGATGGTGTTTTGTCGGAAATTCGCAAGGGAGAAGGCGACACAGTAATCAGTAATGAAGTTATTGCCGTGTATGCTAACGGCGCCGCTGGAGAAGCGGCACCAGCCCCGGCCTCACCTGCGGAGGCGGCCCCGGCACAGCGAGCGGAAGGTGAGATTATAGCGGCTCCCGCAGCAAAGAAAATGGCGCAGGAAAACGGTATCGATTTGTCCTTGGTAACCGGCACCGGCAAGGCCGGTCGCATCACCAAAGAAGATGTGGTCAATTTTAAAGCCGCTCCCCCTCCGGTAAAAGCCGATCCCGTCGTTACCAAAAAGGATGCGGTGAAGAAAGAAATAGCGACGCCGATTGCCGAGGGGCTCGGCGAGCGAGTGGAAAAGCGCGTGCCTATGACACGCCTGCGGGCCCGCATTGCAGAGCGATTGTTAGAGGCGACGCAGTCAACGGCGATGCTCACTACTTTTAACGAAGTGAACATGGCGCCGATAATGGCACTGCGCGCGAAATACAAAGAGCGATTCGAAAAATCTCACAACGGTACCCGTTTGGGTTTTATGGGTTTTTTCGTCAAGGCGGCGGTGGAGGCCTTGCGTCGCATCCCGGCGGTTAATGCTTCTATCGATGGCAACGATGTTGTTTATCACGGCTACCAAGATATCGGCGTCGCGGTGTCGACCGATAAAGGTTTGGTGGTGCCGGTGCTGCGAAATACAGAAAATATGGGTTTAGCTGAAATAGAAAACAGCATTCGCGATTTCGGACTGCGCGCGCGCGACGGCAAAATTGCCATTGAAGAAATGCTCGGCGGCACCTTTACTATTACCAATGGCGGAGTTTTTGGTTCTTTGATGTCGACGCCTATACTCAATCCACCGCAAGCGGCCATTTTGGGCATGCACAAAATCCAGGAACGCCCTATGGCTGTTGATGGGGAAGTCAAAGTACTGCCCATGATGTACCTCGCCTTATCTTACGATCACCGACTTATCGATGGCAAAGAAGCGGTGCAGTTCTTGGTGGCCATAAAAGATATGATCGAAGACCCAGCCCGCATAATTCTAGAAATATAGGGTCAGCACTGAAGTGCCTCTCGGGGCACTTCGTTGCATTCACATCTAAAAATTTTGATTATTAATCGCTTAAAAACGCCGCACAGCAGTTCGGTGTTAACAAATTGGGGTTAGCTTATGTCCACAAAGTACGATGTTATCGTTATAGGTTCTGGTCCGGCGGGTTATGTTGCTGCGATTCGCGCCGCTCAATTAGGCTTAAAGACAGCTTGCATAGAAAAGTGGAAGGATAAGGGCGGCAAGGGCATTAACGGTGGTACTTGCCTAAACGTCGGTTGTATTCCCTCCAAAGCCTTACTCGACAGCTCTCACAAATTCCACGATGCCCGGGAACACTTCAGCATCCACGGCATAACAACCAATGATGTCAATATTGATGTGCCATCGATGCTCGAGCGCAAGAACGCCATTGTCAAGCAAATGGCCAACGGGGTTGCCGGTTTATTTAAAGCAAATAAAGTCACCCCGCTTTACGGTACCGGGAAATTGCTGGCTGGTCGCAGGGTTCAGCTAACCGCAAATGACGGTACGGAGCAGATACTCGAAGCGGAAAACGTGATTTTGGCTTCCGGTTCTCTGCCGGTCAATATACCGGTGGCCCCACTGGACAGCGACGTTATCGTAGATTCTACCGGTGCTCTGGAGTTTCAGGAAGTGCCGGAGCGGCTCGGTGTGATTGGCGCAGGTGTTATAGGTTTGGAGTTGGGCAGTGTGTGGGGGCGTCTAGGTTCTAAAGTGGTTTTGTTGGAAGCCATGGAATTGTTCCTCTCAATTATGGACCAGCAAGTCGCCAAGGAATCTAACAAAATTCTTGCCAAGCAGGGTTTAGATATTCGCTTGGGATGCCGTGTCACTGGTTCTGAAATCAAGCAAGAGAATGGCAAGAAAGTTGTAGAGGTGACCTACACCGATAAAGATGGCAATGAAGCCAAAGAGGTTTTTGACAAGTTAATAGTTTGTGTGGGAAGGCGACCCTATACCGATGGTTTGCTGGCTGAAGACAGCGGCGTGAAACTCGACGAACGCGGCTTTATCTACGTCAACGACTTGTGCTCCACCAGCGCGCCGGGAGTTTGGGCGGTTGGCGATGTGGTACGCGGCCCAATGTTGGCTCACAAAGGTTCCGAAGAGGGCGTCATGGTTACGGAGCGCATTGCCGGCCAAAAAACGGTGATGAATTACGACATTATTCCCAATGTTATTTATACCCATCCAGAAATCGCGGCGGTGGGCCGCACCGAAGAGCAGCTCAAGGCCGATGGCGAGCCTTACAACGTGGGAGTGTTTCCATTTGTGGCTATCGGACGTGCAGTGGCTGCCAACGAACAGGACGGCATGGTAAAAATGATTGCCCATGCCGAGACAGATCGCATTCTCGGGTGCCATATTGTTGGCCCCAGCGCTGCAGATCTTGTGCAACAGGTGGCTATTGCCATGGAATTTGGCTCTACAGCGGAAGATATCGGTATGACCGTATTCGGTCACCCCACATTGTCTGAAGCGGTGAGGGAAGCCGCTCTGGCGGTGGCTGGACACGCGATTCATATTCCCAATCGCAAAAAGCGCAAATAGAAATTTTGCGCGGGTGTTGATTTGGCGTAATTAGGCTGTAACAGCAGTTCTGTTGTCGATGTATGCAGCCGACCTTTCTGCGCTGGCGAAATATAAAAGCAATTAGCGTGACGAGACGCAACAATTCTCGCAGGCATGGTCTGGGCTTTTGGCTCGGGCCAAATTAATTTTCACGTGTTATGACGGAAAATCACAAT
>JAHQVY010000083.1 GCA_019634095.1 Cellvibrionaceae bacterium | reverse complement strand
GCTCCCGGCCTGCGGTCGCTGTAGGCGACCAAAACTCACCGGCTGCTCAGCCAAATCTCTCAAACACTTCAATACCAGCCATACCACTCTCCCGTCGATCGATGTTGGCCGCGCTGGGTGCCAGTTGCAGCGGCCTGTTAGCGCCAAGTGTGCTCGCCGCTGTCTCCCAAGGTTACGTGAGAAAAACAGATGCTAATAATCCAGGTGCTAACAGTCCAGGTGCTAACAATCCAAGTACTAATAATAAAAGCAGCAAAGGCCAAATTCTCAGCGCTAGCCAACTACAAACCTTAAGTGCAATGGTCGAGGTCATTATTCCAGCTGGCGACACGCCCGGAGCAGCGGCTACCGATACCCATGGTTTTATCGATGACCAATTGGCACACTGCCACGCCAATGCGGACGCAAAAGAATTTATTGCCAATTTAGATAAGGTCTCAAAAATCATCGCGGCGCATTGGGGGAAGCCTTATGAGCAGTTATCCACTACCCAGCAAAACAAAGCAATGAAAGCCATGGCCGAAGCGGCAGCCCCTTTTAGTGAAACCCATGGAGAGTATTTTCATCACTTAAAGCGTTTAACGGTGTTTGGCTATTACAGCTCTGAGGTAGGTATGACCCAGGAACTGGTGTATCTACCTATTCCCGGTGGTTACGACGCAAAATTCAAATTACCGGACAACGAAGGCAAAGCTTTTTCACTGTTCAGCTATTAATGCCTTATTTAATACTTTGGGTAAGGTGTTAAGCAATACCCTAAACAAAAGTCAGTTTTTGTGCTCACCCAGGCTCAATACAGTGCAATAGCCAAGCGATTTAAGGCGGAGAGACCACGCTAGCCCTACCGAGTGCGCTTAACCGGCATCAAGCTTCATTGCTGTGGATATCAATACAATATAGGCCAAAAAATGATTGATCCGTTTCTCATTAAAAAATCCGCTAAAAAATACGATGCCATTGTAGTCGGCTCTGGAATATCCGGGGGTTGGGCGGCAAAAGAGTTGTGTGAAAAAGGGCTTAAGGTGTTATTAATTGAGCGCGGCCGGGCAGTTAAACACCGTGAAGATTATAGTGGCGAGGGCAAAGCGCCCTGGGAGTTCGACCACCGCGGGCGTGTTGCAACCAACCTGATTAATGATCAGTATCGCATTCAAAAAAAATGTTATGCCTTTAACGACGCAACCAAACATTTTTTTGCTAACGACAAAGACTACCCCTATACCAGCGCAGAGGGTACCGCCTTCGATTGGATTCGCGGCAACCAACTGGGTGGACGGTCTTTAATTTGGCACCGCCAATCCTTTCGTTTTAGCGAGCTTAGTTTCGAAGAAAATGCGCGCGACGGCTACGGCTGTGATTGGCCCATACGCTATAAAGACCTTGCACCCTGGTACAGTTACGTAGAAAAGTTCACTGGCGTTTCCGGGAGCAAAGACAAGCACCCGCAACTTCCCGATAGTGAATGCCTGCCGCCTTTCGAAATGAATAGCGTTGAGCTCTACGCCAAAGCGCTGATCGAGCGCAAATACCCAGATCGAAAAATGCTGCAAGGCCGCTGTGCACACCTAAGCGAAGCCACACCGTTTTTTTTGGAGCAAGGGCGAAGTAAATGTATGGCGCGCAATCAATGCCAACGGGGCTGTTCTTTCGGCGCGTATTTTTCAACCCAGAGTTCCACCCTACCCGCCGCACTAAAAACAAATAACTTGCGCATTGCCTGTAATAGTGTGGTTGACAGTTTGCGCTACGACGACAAAACCAATCGCGTTACCGGCGTCAATGTGATAGACGAAGAAACCTTGGAAACCCGCGAATATCAAGCAAATATGGTGTTTATGTGCGCATCCACCATAGGTACCACACAAATTATGTTGAATTCTACATCCAAAGCCTTTCCAAACGGCATTGCGAATTCTTCCGGTGTGCTCGGTCACTATTTAATGGACCATATATACAACTCGGAAGCCCGCGGAGAAATAGAAGGGTTTAGCGATGATTACTACAAAGGCAATCGCCCCACCAACCCGGTTATTCCTCGGTTTCAAAATTTAAAAAAACAAACCCAAGCTTATGCGCGTGGCTACTTTTTAAGAGGTGGCGCAGCGCGTACTAGTGTCGTACACGGTATTGGAAATAAAGACTTCGGAGCATCCTTCAAAAAAAGTTTGCAAAAACCCGGGCCATGGGGCTTCGGCTGGGGTGGCTCCGGTGAAATGCTCCCCATGTTTGATAACCAAATGACACTGGATTCAAGTAAAACCGATAAATGGGGAATGCCATTAATTGAGTTTAACTGCAAGTGGACAGACAACGACTATAAAATGATGCAAGCCATGGCCGACGATGCTGCCGAAATTCTAGAATCTATTGGCGCAAAGAACGTTAAACGCAATGTTTCTGATGCACCTCCCGGCCTGGCAATCCATGAAATGGGGACTGCAAGAATGGGGCGAGATGCCAACACCTCTGTCCTCAACGGCAACAATCAATGCCATGATATCCCTAACCTGTTCATTACCGACGGCTCGTGTATGCCATCTTCCGGGCATGTAAACCCATCCCTTACGTATATGGCTTTAACCGCGCGCGCCGCCGACTTTGCGGTTAAGGCCTACCGGGATAAAAAAATCTAAAACGCGGTGTTGTATACCCAAAGCGTTTGAGATTTAGGTGTTAGGAGTGCGCCAATTTTTGTTCTTGGCAAGGCGCGACAACGCAGAATAGCCATTCTATTTAAGGCGGAGCAACACCGCCAAGGGCAAAAAGGGGCGTGCTCATGAGGCCTAAATTTCAAGTGTTTTGGGTATATACCCGTAACCATCAAAAATATAATGAAAGTAGAAAAGCTTTCAGGAACATGCTAATCAAAAACCGGAGTTATACTTTATATGAATCGCCGCCACTTATTGCAGCTAGGAGCACTGAGTTCATTTTTACCCAAGTCTACCCTTGCTAAAACGCCCAAAGGAAATGAGCTTCCCATAGTTGTTTCAACCTGGAAGCACGGGATAGATGCCAACATAGCCGCCTGGAATATTTTAGTAAAAAAGGGCACTGCTCTCGACGCCGTTGAAGCCGGCGCGCGGATAAGTGAGGCAGACCCTACAGTGATGAGTGTGGGCTATGGTGGCTTTCCCGATAGGGAAGGGCATGTAACGCTCGATGCTTGTATTATGGATCATCAACAAAATTGCGGTTCTGTAGCGTTTTTGCAGCATATTAAGCACCCTGTATCGGTAGCGCGCAAGGTTATGGAGCAAACGCCGCATGTTATGTTAGTGGGGGAAGGCGCCTTGCAATTTGCCAAGGCTCAGGGTTTCAAAACCGAAAACCTGTTAACTGAAAAAGCCAAAAAGGCTTGGCAAGAATGGTTGAAGCAAGCTAAATATCAGCCGGTAATTAATATCGAAAACCATGACACCATCGGCATACTTGCCTTGGATAGCTCGGGCAATTTATCCGGCGCCTGTACCACCAGTGGCGCGGCCTTTAAAATGCACGGCCGGGTTGGAGATTCTCCTCTGATTGGGGCTGGCCTTTATGTTGACAATGAAATTGGTGCCGCCACAGCGACTGGTATGGGAGAGTTGATGATAAAAACGGTTGGCTGTCATTCAGTCGTTGAATTTATGCGCCAGGGAGCAACAGCGCAGCAGGCTTGCCAAGAAGCCGTTGAACGCATTGCTAAAAAACTTCCAAATTTTAAAAAATTCCAGGTAGGTTTTTTAGCACTAAGTAAACAGGGAGATGTTGGTGCTTACTGTATCCAGCCGGGTTTTAATTATGCGGTTAAATCGACAAAGCAGGATAAACTACAGGATGGCGCGAGTATGCTTTGAACAGTTAAAATTGTTAGCGGGTTCGAGTTTTGGGCAGGCATATTATTCGCGGATAATACGAGGTTAATACCCGGCGTACGAGCGCTGTGCCAATAACTTTTACTCGACATGCCACTATCACTAAGTGCAACGGAACACCTAAGCGCAGTAGGTTGCAAACTTTTGTCTGCACTTTACGCCATTGTTTCCAATAGCACATGCGCAGGCGCCGTCGAATCTATGCGTCGAAGTCGATGCACTTCTGATATCCCTGTACGATGCCAAAATAGTTAATCCAGCCCCGCCTAGCAGTGTTTTTAATGATTTTATCTAGGATATGCATATGTCGCAATTTTTCACTTTCAGCATATGGTTTTGGATCATGATAAGGCACATCTTTACCAAAATAAGTAACCTAAATCCCTTATCTATAGCGCTTGCTTACCCGCTGCCGAGTCATACCAATTAAAAACTTAAAAAATTAACAGAAATATAATTAACTATTTTGCTAAATTTATCGAGATTAGTAAGCATGTTAAGTTGTTCCCACTTATATAAAAATAATAGAACAAGCGAAATCCATACACCAAAACTTAACCCCCTATAAATTAAAATTGCGGAACTAAATACTAATGTGAGCAAGTGCAACCAACTGCAACCAACTGCAACCAACTGAAGGTATAAAAATATATAGACTTACTTACAAAGGTCCGTCGTGGGCACATCGCAAATTAGTATTGCGTTAACTCAGCAGAAATTGGCACGCTTAGTTTTGTCATGAGCTTTCAGAAGCCACTCACTCCCCTTGGCAACAACAATGAAATTTGATCGCTACAGCTGGATAGATTCAACATCACAGTGCAATATTTCTCTGCCTGTGCGAACCGCAGCAATGATGTTTTGCATCACCCTCTATAGCGAAGAGTACACATCACTTAACGCAACATTGCTCTCCATTAAGGATTCATTAAAAGCTTACTTCACCAAGAATAAAGCCCTGCTGCAGCCGATAAAACTCTGCATCATCTGCGATGGTTTGCAACATTTATCTACTAGCGTGAAAGAACATATTTACCACCAGCAATGGATAGATGCTAGAGTAGAAACGGCGGCGTCGGAAAATGGCATCCATGTTTTTCAAACCCGAGGCATTTTTTCCGAAGATAAGACCAGTACGACCCCGCGACAGGATAATGCTGCCATAAACATTTATACCGAGATCATCATAAAACCAAAAAACAAGGGCAAACTCGACTCCCACTGGTGGTTCTTTAACAAACTATGCAAGAGCCACAACCCAAAATATGGTTTTCAAGTCGATACCGGCACCCTGTTAAAACCCGCAGCACTCTCGGAGATGATTGGCACTTTTCGCGAGAACCCCCATGCAGCTGCCGTTGCCAGCAACGTGTTAATTGAACCCAAAGAACCTGCTGGCCTACTGCAGCAATTT
>JAHQVY010000082.1 GCA_019634095.1 Cellvibrionaceae bacterium | reverse complement strand
GGTTGCAAGCGCCATCGACGGCCTTCGAAAACGCGCTTTTCGGCGTTTTTTTGCCTCCCCCCGACAAAGGTGAAGGCTTGAGGCTTAAGCGCTTGGAAGGACATGGACAACAGCGATAACACTTTTAGGCTGCACTTGTGGCAGCGATAAATCCATTTACCCGGCATAGGCACTAAGTTGAACTCAACCAGACATCAGCCTGGCGCTTCACGTAGTTTTGCAAGGTATCGAGTATGTGCAGCGAGTCCGGCTGATCCCGATACGCGGTTTTTAAATCTTGAATTTCCTCGGCGATGGCAGGCTGCGAGCGCGCGGTTTCATCGCCATGCCGCAAGCGCTGCGCCACATGTTCATGCCACTGTTGCTGTTCGCGCTCACTGAGACTATCGGGAAAATTTCTCGCGCGATAGCGAAACAGCAATTCACGATAGCGCACATCTTCAAATAAAAAGTGTTTGTCACTTTGCTGGTTAAAATCGCAACGCCTGACCCCTTCCAGCAAGGCGCGATCGCGGTCATTTAGAAAACCATCGTAAAGGCAGCGCTCGGGCTCAGTGCGCGGGGCAAAGGTGTCTTGCAAGTAGAGCTGGTTTAGCTTGTCGCGAAAATCGATATTTTTCAACATTTGCCAATGTTGATGACAGGCTTGTTTATCAATTCTCAAACGCTTAGCAAGTTTGTCATCGAGCAACTTAGGGGTTGCCAGCACGGGGCATTTATTCAAGTGCACCAATTTTAAGGGAATGCGCGCTTCGCCCTGCGGCAAGTCTTGTGCACTAACAAAGACACGCTGTTTAATGTGCTCAACATCGAGATCAATCAGCGGGCTCGGATCGACGCTGAGGTCATACACCACCACCGCATTGCGATTAACCGGGTGCATCATCAGCGGCGCAACCAGCGCGCTGCAACCGTTTTCCACAGAAAAGCGCGACGACACGTGCAACAGCGGTTTTTTTGCAACCAGATCGATTAAGCTGGCCACCTTTTTTTTATTGCGCAAATCCAAAAGGTAGTGATAAAGGCGCGGCTTTTTTTGTTTTATTAATTTCGCCAAACCAATTGTAGCCGCAACATCCGAATAAGCATCGTGGGCGGCGCCGTGCTCGATATTGTTGGCCTGGCTAAGATTTTCCAATTTAAAGCTGGGCTTACCCTCCACCATCGGCCATTCAATACTTTCCGGCCGGGTGGCGTAACACAAACGCAGCATATCGAGAATATCCCAGCGGGAATTGCCATTTTTCCACTCCCGTTCATAGGGGTCATAAAAATTGCGATACAGCGCATAGCGAGTAATTTCATCATCGAAACGAATCGAGTTATAACCCACAACACAGGTACCCGGCTCGGCGAATTCACGATGAATCCGCGCGATAAACTCGCGCTCGGCAATACCGTTTTTCTCGGCGAATTGCGGGGTAATGCCGGTTATTAAACACGCTTGAGGGCTGGGCCAAACATCCACCGGAGGGCGACAATACATCACCAGAGGATCGCTAATCACATTCAGTTCGCTATCCGTTCTGACGCCGGCAAACTGACTCGGGCGATCGATCGATGGGTCCGATCCCCAGGTTTCGTAATCGTGCCAATAAAAAGTGCTCATGGGCAAAAGCCTCCGTAACCTTATCGCTGCAAAAGAAGCGTACCTTTCATAGCTTTGAAACTCATAGCTTTGAAACTCACAGGTTTGAAAATTACAGCTTTGAAACTTACAGGTTTAAAAATACGTATACAGGTTTACGCCAATTTTCTATTACCCCTAAATTAGGTTTTTGGCAGCGTCACGCCTTTTTGCCCCTGATATTTGCCACCGCGATCTTTATAAGACGTTTCGCACACTTCGTCACTCTCAAAAAATAACATCTGCGCCACCCCTTCATTGGCGTATATTTTTGCCGGCAACGGCGTTGTATTGGAAAACTCTAGGGTGACGTGCCCCTGCCATTCCGGTTCCAGGGGCGTGACATTGACGATAATGCCACAGCGCGCATAAGTGGATTTGCCCAGGCAAATGGTGAGCACATTGCGCGGTATGTGAAAAAATTCTACCGTGCGAGCCAGGGCAAACGAATTGGGTGGAATAATACAAACCTCGCTTTGTATATCGACGAAACTGTCGTCGGCGAACGCCTTGGGATCCACCACCGCGGAATGGACATTGGTAAAGATCTTAAACTCGTCGGCACAGCGCACATCGTAGCCGTAGCTCGAGGTGCCGTAGGAAATCAACCGTTCATCGTTGGGCTTGTAACGCACCTGGCCCGGTTCGAAGGGCTCAATCATCCCTTGAGTTTGCGCCATACGGCGTATCCATTTATCGGATTTAATACTCATAGCGGTTTACTTTTAAATGTAAAAACCCGTCGATGGTACGTCTGGCGGTGCTGCAACTCAAGCCATTTCCAACGTTCACAAACTTTAATCATCCACCACAGAGATCTCTGGGGCGCTGGTACCGTGCAAGCTTTGCAGCCACAAGCTCGCGGCAATTTGGCGTGCAATCTCAATATATTCCAAGCTCACGGCACTGCTCGGCTCCGCCGCCACCGGCGGCTTACCGGCATCGGTTTGCGCCCGGATGGAAAGTTGCAGCGGCAGCTGTCCCAGTATCGGTGTTTGATACTGCTCGGCCAGCTGTGCGCCGCCAGTTTCGCCAAAAATAGCCTCCTTGTGGCCACAGTGGCTGCAGGTATGAGTCGCCATATTTTCGACAATACCCAAGATGGGAATGTTCACTTTGGAAAACATCTCAATACCCCGTTTAGCATCGAGCAGGGCGATATCTTGCGGCGTTGTCACAATAACCGCTGCGCTTACCGGTACTGTTTGCGACAGCGTCAGCTGGATATCCCCAGTGCCCGGCGGCATATCGACTATCAGGTAGTCCACATCCTGCCACATGGTATTGTTCACCAACTGCTGCAAAGCACCACTCACCATGGGGCCGCGCCATACCATGGGAGTATTTTCGGTGACTAAATTGCCCATAGAAACCAGCTTTATACCCAGGGCATCTATCGGCCACAAAGTATTTTCTGTGCCCATTTCGGGACGCTGATCCGCCACGCCGAGCATCTGTGGCATGCTGGGACCGTAGATATCGGCATCGAGAATGCCGACACTCGCTCCCTCTTTCGCCAGCGCCAGAGCGATATTCACCGCGGTGGTAGATTTACCGACGCCGCCTTTCCCTGAAGCCACAGCGACGATGTTTTTGACGCCCTCCACATGATTTTGGCTATTGGCCGGGGCGGCGGCGGGAATTTTACTGCGAATGTTCAGCTCGGCGCTCAGCCCCTGCTCGCGCAAAACGTTTGCGATGTCCTGCTGCAACTGACTGGCAATACCGAGTTCCGGTACGCCCAATTCAAGAGTGAGCAGCAGTGAACCCGCGCGTGTCTCATAGGTGATGCAGTCAGCGGCTGTTAAATGCCCCGCCATGGTGGGTATCGCCACAGCGCCGAGAGCCGCGGTAATTTTTTGTTGTAACATTTCAGACATTTAAGTCTCCGGTGGTGTCAAGCAGTAAATTTTTGCTAAAAATGCTATAGTTCCGCGCCCTTGAGCGCAACGAATGCGCAATGACCGGGCAGTGTGGGCAAATTAACCCCATTTACACGCCGCTGCCGTTCCAGCATAGGGTGAATGTGAATGCGAGCCCTGGAGCCCACATTTTTCAGCGCGAGATCACACAGTCGATTTCCCCAGCCCCGAACTCAAGTTTTAACCAAGAATAGAACGCAATTGCAATTATTATGGCCGAAAAGCGAGAAATATTAGTTACCAGCGCACTTCCTTACGCCAATGGCTCCATTCATTTGGGGCACATGGTTGAAACCATTCAAACCGATATCTGGGTAAGGTTTCAAAAACTGCGCGGTCATCAATGCACGTATGTGTGTGCCGATGACGCGCACGGCACGGCAATCATGCTGCGCGCCGAACAGTTGGGTATTACAGCCGAGCAGCAAATCGACAATATACGGCGCGAGCATATTGCCGATTTTACCGATTTTCTGATTGGCTTCGACAACTACCA
The DNA here is from genome assembly GCA_019634095.1 of Cellvibrionaceae bacterium. Lineage (GTDB taxonomy): Bacteria > Pseudomonadota > Gammaproteobacteria > Pseudomonadales > Cellvibrionaceae > JAHQVY01. The sequence goes on along the minus strand of JAHQVY010000082.1, from coordinate 18,432 downwards.
CAGCACGCACTCGGAAGAAAATCGACAACTGTCTGAGCATATTTTTAAGCAGCTGGACACCAAGGGCTTTATCAGCCGGCGCGCCATTACTCAAGCGTACGACCCCGAAAAAAACCTGTTCCTATCCGACCGCTATGTCAAAGGCAGCTGCCCCAAATGCAAAGCGCCAGAGCAATATGGCGACGCCTGTGAGATTTGCAATGCGAATTATTCCCCCCTCGACCTAATCGATCCCAAATCGGTCATTTCCGGTGCGACTCCGGTAGCCAAAGAATCGATGCATTTATTTTTTAAGTTGCCGCAATTCACTGAGTTTCTCAAGCAGTGGACCCGCGCTGGCCACCTGCAAAGTGAAGTGGCCAACAAACTTGCCGAGTGGCTGGACGCGGGACTAAAAGAGTGGGATATCTCCCGCGATGCGCCCTACTTTGGTTTTCAAATTCCCGGTGAAAGCAACAAATACTTTTATGTGTGGCTCGACGCCCCCATTGGTTACATGGCCAGCTTTAGAAACTTATGCGAGCAAAATGCAGAACTCGATTTCGATAGTTACTGGCGAGAAGGGTCGAACAAAGAGCTGTACCATTTTATTGGCAAAGACATTATCAATTTCCATGCTTTGTTTTGGCCCGCCATGTTACAAGTTGCCGGATTCCGCACCCCTAGCAAGGTTTGTGTGCACGGTTTTCTTACAGTGGAAGGTAAAAAAATGTCGAAGTCTCGCGGTACTTTTATTAACGCGAGAACCTATTTACAACATTTAAACCCTGAATACTTGCGCTACTACTACGCCACCAAATTGAGCGATGCAGTGGATGACATCGACCTAAATTTGCAAGACTTCGTCGGCAAGGTCAATTCAGACCTAGTGGGCAAAGTGGTTAACATCGCCAGCCGCACGGCAAAATTCATTGCCAAAGCCGGGGGAGAACTGTCGGCCAACATCGCCTCGGAAACCCTTTGGCAGCAGTTTACAACGCGGGAAAATGTGATTGCCGAGTATTACGAAACTCGAGAATTCGCCAAAGCGATGCGCGAAATTATGGGACTCGCCGATCTGGCCAACGAATACATTGCCGAGCGAGCCCCCTGGACACTGGCCAAAGATGAAAACCGAGCCCAGGAGGTCATCGAGGTGTGTTCCATGGGCGTGAACTGCTTTCGAGCGCTGATGATTTTTCTCAGCCCAGTGCTACCCAAAACGGCCAAGGCCTCTGAAAAATTTCTCAACTGCCCCCTGCACTGGGCAGAACCGCTGCAGTTTTTGGGTCGCCACCGTATCCAGCCTTTCGAGCCGCTAATGAGCCGAGTCGACGCCAAACTGGTGCAAAAAATGGTAGAGGCAAGTGTAGAGGCAAGTATTGTCAGTGATGCGCCCAAACCCGCGGCAGATCTTGCAGCGGAAAAGCCCGATAGCTGGCTGCAACGAGCGCCTCTCGCCGCGGAAATCAGCTATGACGAATTCGCCAAGGTGGATTTGCGTATCGCAAAAATTGTCAATGCGGAGCTGGTGCAAGGCGCGGATAAATTACTGCGACTGACCTTGGATATCGGCGAGACACGCAACGTATTCGCCGGCATTAAAAGTGCGTATACCCCAGAAGATTTAATTGGTAAACACACGGTGATGGTGGCTAATTTAAAAGCGCGCAAAATGAAGTTTGGCGAGTCGCAGGGCATGGTGTTAGCCGCAGGGCCCGGCGGTAAAGACCTGTTTATTCTTGAACCCCACCCCGGTGCCGAACCGGGAATGCGCGTTATGTAAGCGGCTCTCACCAGCCGGGCGACAAGCGTCTGTTATTGTTAAAGGTGCATATTTTGTGACTGAATTTGCAATTATTTTACTGGGCACGGTGCTAGTCAATAATTTTGTGCTGGTACAGTTTTTAGGCTTGTGCCCCTTTATGGGCGTATCCAACAAATTGGAATCCGCGATTGGTATGGGCGCGGCAACCACCTTCGTTCTCACCCTCGCCTCTGTGTGCAGCTATATGATCTATAATTGGCTGCTCGTTCCACTCGGCTTAACCTATTTGAAAACTATTTCTTTTATTTTGGTGATCGCCGCGGTGGTGCAGTTCGCGAAAATGTTTATCGAAAAAACCAGTCCACTTTTATTTCGCGTATTAGGGGTGTTTCTCCCCCTTATTACCACCAACTGTGCGGTGCTAGGTGTGGCTTTGCAAAATACCAATAAGTCCCACAGTTTTGTTGAATCGGCTGTTTATGGCTTGGGAGCGGCCCTGGGATTTTCCCTGGTGCTGATACTGTTCTCGGCAATGCGCGAGCGCCTCGCTGTGGCCGACGTGCCCGAACCGTTCAAAGGCGCTGCCATTGCAATGATTACCGCCGGCCTGATGTCGCTCGCATTTATGGGTTTTGCCGGTCTGGTTTAACGATTGGCAACTCGGTATCTAAACTCAACGCTTACGTCTTTAATACATGTTAGATTTTATCAACCAACAAGCACTGTTTAGTGCGCTACTCGCGCTGGGGGCCCTCGCCATCTGCTTCGGCGCCGTTCTCGGATTCGCCGCCATCAAGTACAAGATAGAAGGCGACCCACTGGTAGCAAAAATCGACGAGCTATTGCCGCAAACTCAATGCGGTCAATGCGGCTATCCCGGGTGCCGACCCTATGCCGAGGCCATTGTCAACGGCGATGCCATCAACAAATGTCCTCCTGGCGGACAAACCACCATTAATTCGCTGGCGAATTTACTCGCGGTGGATGCCCCCTCACTCGACGAGGAGCACGGCGAAGTCGATGAGATCAAGAAAGTGGCTTTTATAAGGGAAGATGAATGTATTGGCTGTACCAAGTGCATTCAGGCCTGCCCCGTAGACGCAATTCTCGGTGCAGCCAAACATATGCACACTGTAATAGCCGCAGAGTGCACCGGCTGTGATCTCTGTGTCGAACCCTGTCCCGTCGACTGCATCGACATGCTGCCCCTACAGCAGGGAATCGACCAGTGGAAATGGCGCAAGCCTTCGAACCTGATAGCCAGCGATCACTTACCGGTTTCAGAGACCTCCTCTTCTGCCGCGGAAGATGCGGCATGAGAAAAATTTGGGACATACCCGGCGGGATTCATCCGCCGGAAAATAAACGCCAGTCCAATGCGACGCCTATCGCCAGCGTGCCGCTGCCCGAGGAACTTATCCTTCCCCTAACACAGCATATTGGCACTCCCGCTCTGAGCCTAGTAGCCGTCGGCGATCATGTGCTAAAAGGGCAAAAAATCGCCGAGGCGGGCGGCGCCCTCAGCGCGGCGCTGCACGCGCCGAGCTCCGGAGTGGTCAAGGCCATCGAAGACCGCCCCAGCAATCACCCCTCGGGGCTCGACGCTGCCAGTATTGTGATTCAGTGCGATGGCGACGATAAATGGACACAATTGACAGGCTGTGACAATTATTTGTCACTGGATCCAAGCGAGCTGCTTAATAAAATTCACCAGGCCGGGATTGCCGGTTTAGGCGGCGCCGGCTTCCCCACCGCCGTAAAATTGCAGGCGCGACAAAAAATCCACACACTGATTATTAACGGCACTGAATGCGAACCTTATATCACCGCCGACGACACTTTGATGCGCCAGCACGCGCCGGACATTATCCGCGGTTCGCAATTGCTGGCTTACATACTCGGCGCAACGCAGATTGTTATCGGCATAGAAGACAATAAACCCGAAGCCATCGATACCATTCGCCAAGCAGCGCAGTCTGCGCACAGCGCAATAGACGTCGTCGATTTTCCTACCAAGTACCCTTCTGGAGGCGAGAAACAACTGATACAAATTCTCACGGGCAAGGAAGTGGCCAGTGGTAACTTGCCCGCTGACATGGGCATAGTGGTGCAAAATGTAGGCACCGCCTTTGCGGCGTATCGCGCCGCGCGCTTCGGCGAACCACTGATTCAACGAGTTACCACCGTGGTGGGGGAATCGTTGAGCCGACAGGGCAATGTCCAGGCGCTAATCGGCACGCCGATAAAACACCTCCTGCAGGCGCATGGCTACCAACCGTCAAACAACTCCCGAATTATTATGGGTGGTCCGATGATGGGCTTTACCCTTAAATGCATTGAGGCGCCACTGATAAAAACCAGCAATTGCGTGCTGGCACCCAGTCACAGCGAAATGCCGCCGCCGTCACCGGCATCGCCCTGTATTCGCTGCGGCTTATGCGCTGAAGCCTGCCCTGCCTCGCTATTGCCGCAGCAATTGTTTTGGTATGCCCAGGCAGAAAATTACCCAGCGCTCACTCAGCACAATCTATTCGATTGTATTGAGTGCGGCGCTTGTTCTTATGTTTGCCCTAGCAATCTTCCACTAGTACAGTACTACCGAGCGGCGAAAGGAGATATTAAACGCCAACAGCAAGAAAAGGAAAAATCCGATCTGTCGCGGCAACGCTTCGAATTTCGCAAACAGCGCCTCGCAAAAGCCGAGGCAGAAAAAGAAGCTAAACGTCTGGCGCGAAAAAAAGCCGCTGAGCAAGCCAAATTAAAACTTGCCAATACCGGCGACCCCAGCGCAGAAAATAACGCGGCCAGCAACAGTGCAGAAGCTACACTTAAAACGCACAGCAGCAACGAAAAAGATAGCCGAATGCGCAATTTGGCGAGCGCGCAACAACGCCTGCAAAATGCGCAAAATAAGCTGCGTACTGCCGAGAGTCACGACGAAACCGAAACACGCTTAAGTGCACTCGCCGCCGCAGTAAAACAGGCGGAACAAAAACTTCGCGAGGCACAGGCTAAAGTGGATGCCAGTGAACAAGCATCCGATAACGAACAACAAAACGCGCAGCAAACGCCACAACAATCGCCACAACAATCACAACAACAATCACAACAACGCACAGTAGACTCACTGAAAAAACGGCTCAAGGCTGCGGAGCAAAAACTGGCTGAGGCACGCACTAACAATGAAGCCAGCATCAACGCGCTACAATTGGGTACGGAAAAACTCAGCGCTAAACTCAAAGATGCAGAGAGCGAGCTGAACCATATAGTCGCTAGCGCTAAGCTAAACGAAGAGCAGACACTTGAAGCTGCGCCGCAAAAAAATGCTGCCGAACTCGCCATAGAAAAGGCTCAGGCAAAAACTGGAAACCTATCAGCAATGTCGCGCGGAGAAAAGGCGCTGGCACAGATCGCTGCCTTGGAAAGTCGCCTACAAAAAGCACGCATAAAACTGGATAAAGCGCAGCATGAGCAGAGCGATCACGTCGATGCATTGCGAAACGGTGTTGAAAAATTGGAACAAAAACTAAAACAAGCCAGGGAGCAAGGGAGCTAACCCCCAATAGTGTTTTCACATTAGGGGCGCGTTACTTTTTAAATGTTTCGACAAGACAGGGTATTGGATGATTTGCCAATGTAGCAAATCGCCAATCACCGCCTTTATTTAAGAGGCGGCGAAGCCCTAGATGTGCAGACATCAAGTTCGGTTAAAAAGTGCCCGGTAGGTTTTTTCTATCAATGGGGTCGTTTCGAGAAGCGGGTATCTTTATTCACAGCAAAAATTGTTTTTTATCGGCCATTTTGTGAGTCAGCATTCGGTATTTGCAAACCACGACTTGGGCGTAGACTAGCGATACACACCGGCAGTGTGTAGCCGGAACAGCCGATGGAAGCGGCAGCTGCGGCTAAAAATACATTTGCGAAAATCCCCGGGCGATAGTTTGCTATCGAGAGGTAATAGATGGCTTTTTACTAAAGTAACTAAAAAGTGAGATATTTAATCCTGTTCTATTACGAGGGTCACAAAAAAAATGAACGAACAAATACAAAAAATGTTTACCGATGGCAGCTGGGTCAATAGCCTAATTCCTTTGGGGCAAAACATTCTAATCGCGATTCTGATTTACTATATTGGGGGAATGATCGCCAAACAGATCGTGCGCTTAATTGAGCGCGTTATGAACATGCGACAGGTGGACGAAGCCCTCAAGGGCTTTGCCCTGGCGATTATTTCAACTTTGTTGAAAGTGGTGATAATTCTCGCTGCTCTGGATGCCCTGGGTATTCCGACAACATCTTTGCTAGCCGTTTTAGGTGCCGCGGGTTTAGCGGTTGGCTTAGCGCTAAAAGACTCACTATCCAACTTTGCTGCCGGCGTCATGTTGATTATTTTCAAACCCTTTAAGATCGGCGACTTTATCGAAGCCGGCGGCGTTGCCGCTGTGGTTGAAAAAATCACCGTCTTCAACACCGTTATGCGCAGCGGTGACAACAAGGAGATTATTGTGCCCAACTCACAGATCTACGGTGGTACTATCGTTAACTATTCGGCAAAATCGACACGCCGTGTCGACCTGGTGATTGGCATTGGTTACGACGACGACATTCGCAAGGCCCGCGACCTTATTATGCAAGTTATCAATGCCGATGAGCGCATTTTACAAGATCCCGCCCCAGTAGTGGCACTTAACGAACTCGGCGACAGCTCGCTGAATTTCGTGGTGAGACCTTGGGTGAATGCCGCGGACTATTGGGCAGTTAAATGGAGCCTGCTTGAGCACGTTAAATACACCTTCGACGAGCACGGAATCTCTATCCCCTATCCGCAGCAGGATGTCCATATGCACAATGCTGCCTAATTAACGGCCACCAACCAACCCGAGTAAGCGCCGCCTTGCTCGGGTTTATTTTGTATTTATGCCACTACTCAACTTAAGCTCTCCTCACGCTCACAGCAGCAACAGCACCGCATCGGTAATGCTGAGTGTCGCTCTTGCAACCCTGCCCGCTGCCCTGGTGCTAAGTTACTTCTTTGGCTGGGGAACCCTAATCAATGTCGTATTAAGTATCAGCTTTTGCTTAAGCCTTGAGTGTTTTGCGCTGTACCTGAGAAAGCGACCGATTCTGTTTTACCTCAAAGACAACAGCGCCCTGGTGACCGCGGTACTGATCGCTTTGTCTGTGCCGCCCTACGCTCCCTGGTGGCTATTAGCTATCGGCTGCTTGTTTGCTATTGTAATTGCCAAACACCTATATGGCGGTTTGGGCTACAACCCCTTTAATCCAGCCATGGTGGCCTACGTGGTACTGATTATCTCTTTTCCTCTGCCCATGAGCCAGTGGCCCGTTGCCCAGAGCTTGCAAGACGCCAACGCACAACTACCCAACTTTCTCGATAGTTTGTCCCTGGTGTTTGCGTCGCGGGAAAACATAGACGCCTACACTGCTGCAACCCCCCTTGATGTATTCAAACAAAACAGCAGCGCAATGGTTGAGGAGCTATATAAAAATTCAGCTACATTTTCTCAGGCAAAGTTTGCCGGCGTCGCCTGGGAATGGGTGAACCTCGCTTTTCTGGCAGGCGGACTGTTTTTACTATACAAAAAGGTCTTCACCTGGCACGCACCCTTAAGCATGCTCGCGGCCTTGGCACTCATGTCTGCCCTGTTTTACGACGGCGGCAGCTCCAGCAGTGGCGGTTCGCCGCTATTTCATTGCTTCAGCGGCGCCAGCATGTTCGGCGCTTTTTTTATCATTACCGACCCCGTGAGTTCCGCCACCAGTCGTCGCGGCAAGATTATTTTTGGCGCCTCTATCGGCCTGCTGGTATTTGTTATTCGCCTATGGGGCAACTACCCCGATGCTTTGGCATTTTCTGTACTGCTACTCAACTTCGCAGCGCCATTTATCGACTACTACACACAACCACGGGCCTATGGCCACAGCAAAAAACCGCCTATCAACAGCGAGAACACGAAATAGTGCTTGGCAAATCCGTAAGTCAAAACAGCCTAATTCTGGGGCTTTTTGCCCTAGTGACAGCGGGCATCCTGGCGCTGACGTATCAGGGTACCGCGGATAAAATTGCCCTTGAGGAGCGCAGAGCGGCACAGCGCGCCTTCCTCGAACTTTTACCGGATTTGCCTAACAGCAATAGCTTACTGGACAACACCTTAACGCTGTCCAAAATCCACAGCACAGCTCTGGGCTTAGAAACTATCGCCGAGGTCAATGTCGCTAGAAAAAACTCACAACCCGTGGCCGTTATTCTGCCCTCGGTGGCCCCAGACGGATATAGTGGCAAGATTAAATTGGCCGTGGGTATCTACGCAGACGGGTCGCTTTCCGGAGTTAGGGTTTTAGCCCATAGAGAAACACCGGGCCTGGGCGACAAAATAGAAACCAAAAAAAGTGACTGGATATTGGGGTTTCGCGGCAAATCCCTGGAGCAACCCGAGCCAATGCAGTGGCAAGTAAAAAAGGATGGAGGCGCATTTGATCAATTTACCGGGGCCACAATCACACCGCGGGCCGTGGTTAGGCGGGTTAAGCAAACCCTCGAATTTTATCGCGCCAACAAAACCCTATTTATTCCGGAAACAGACGTGGATTCGCCACAAACTCCGAAATCCACGCCAGGTGTCCCCGTAGAAGGCGACGCGCTATCTCAGTACAGGTAAACCAATCTTATGTCGAGCACCCGAGAACTCACCGTCAACGGCCTTTGGAAGAACAACCCCGCCCTCGTTCAATTGCTGGGTTTGTGCCCCCTGCTCGCCGTAACCAGCAACGTGGTCAATGCCCTCGGTCTGGGGTTTGCCACAATTTTAGTGTTGCTCGGCTCCAATATTGCGGTAAGCCTAATTCGCAACGCGGTTAGCGACGCTGTCAAGTTACCCACCTTTGTCATGATTATCGCCACGTTTACCACCTGCACCGAACTGCTCATGCACGCGTTTACTTACGAACTCTACAAAATCTTGGGCATTTTTATTCCGCTTATTGTCACCAACTGTGCAATCCTGGGCAGAGCAGATGCCTTTGCCTGCAAGAACAAGCTGCTGCCCTCTGCAGTTGACGCTATAGCCATGGGTATAGGCTTTCTATTAGTGCTGGTGAGCGTTGGCTCTATTCGCGAACTACTCGGCAGCGGCACGCTGTTTTCTGACATGCATTTGCTGTTTGGCAGCGCTGCGCAAGACTGGCAAATAAACCTGTTAGGCGAGGAATACAAGGGGTTTTTGATTGCAATTCTGCCGCCGGGCGCCTTTATTGTCACCGGCTTTTTAATTGCCGGTAAAAACATTATCGACAAGCAAATAAGCCAGTATCAAGCCGCAAATAAGGCCAAAACCCCAAAAGGATCATTGCGCGTGAGAACCACAGGAAAAATCACGTAAAACCGGCAGAGCACACTCTCACGCTCATTCTTTTAAATAATATTATTGTAAAAAATAATGTTGTAAAAACAATTTTGTAAAAAAACGGGGCTGTAAAAACACAGGGAAGGACATTTCAATATCGCCAAAGTCTAGCCCGGCAATGCAAGCGCACTTTCACTTGTCATACGGCGTGTTTCTCTACTAATCCAGCTGCCGCTTTCACAATAAACTCTTTGTACTTTTCCTCTTGTTCGGCAATCTGCAGTCGATAAGCGTCTCGCTGATGCTTTGACAGTTTTTGCCAACCTTCAAGAATCGGGATATGGGAAATACCCTGGGCTAATTTTTGGAACGACACATAGAGCCACAAGTCATCTTCTTCGATATCCAATCCCTCGACTAAAGCACTAATACGCAAAGCGGCCTCCGCAAGCGGCACCTGCTCAGCGAGCAAAGATTTCGCCAAAATATACACGCTTTTTTTTATTTTCGCTTCGCTGTGCGCCTTATGTTTCTGTTGACTCTTTCTCTGCTTTTTATTTAAAAAATACAGTTTGCCCACATAGTACGCAGCTATGGCCGCCAGTAAAACAATGATACCCAATGCGCAGGCGATAACGATTGTACTCATAAGCTAGCCTCTTCGTAAACGTACTCTCAAAGCCCTGCAATGAAAATCCATGTGGAGATCAACTCAACCCATACAAGCATTGAACTTTCATGTATGAATGCAATACTCAACCAAAACGGCGGGGCGCGGCCAACAAGCGACTGCGCGGACCTTTTGACTTAAAAAGCAGCGCCCGGTGCAACCGCAAAGGCTCGCGCCAGCATTGCTGTAAAACGTTGCTGTAAAACGTTGCTGTAAAAACGTTACTATAAACGTTGCTATAAACGCTGCTATTACAGCGCCTACCTCACGATGATGTGCACGCACAGAACGGCGAGAGCTTGGGGCAATTCAGGGGCGGTTGGCCTACAAGGCCACAGTCCTGCAAAGCGACAGTCCTGCAAAACCAAAATGCGCAATCTCGGCGCATACATTCAGACAGCCCTGACCTAGGCGGGTTATACCGGTTTACAATAGACAGCGCCACCCAAGCAGAGTGTTATTTTTCAATGGTATAGTCTATCGATGGCGATTGATCATCGCCAGGATCCTCGGACTGATGGCGCGTTGCCAGCTGGCGTGTCGTTTTCGCACCCAGCATGCGCAATTGCTCCACCTTGTGCAGTACATTACCGCGGCCATCCACAAGTCGCTTGCGCGCTTTTCCATAGACATCATCGGCTTTACGCAGGGCCGACTCGATTTCGTCAAACGCCTCAACGAGTAACACAAATTGATCGTATAGAGCGCCGGCGGACACTGCAATTTTTTCTGCGTTAACATTTTGTTTCTGTTGGCGCCATAAAGTCTCAATCGTTTTAAGCGCCACCATTAAACTGGAAGGGCTTACAATAACGATGGAACGCCGATAAGCGTCCATAAACAGCTCGGAATTTCCTTGCAAAGCGGCTAAGTAGGCCGTTTCAATCGGAATAAAGAGCAAAACGAAATCCAAGGTTCGCACGTCGGGTAAGCTTTCGTATTTTTTTAGTGAAAGGCTCTTAACATGGGCCCGCACCGAATCGACGTGATCGGAAAGAAACTTTTCCTGCTCACCGCGATCCACCGCACTGGAGTAACGTTCATACGCAACTAGCGAAACCTTCGAATCAATGATGATATCTTTACCTTCCGGCAAATGAATAATCACGTCTGGACGCTGCTTTTTGCCGTTATTAGAAACATAGGTCTTTTGCGTGTGATATTCACGCCCCTGCACCAATCCCGACTGCTCCAGCACTCGCTCAAGAATAATCTCACCCCAACTACCCTGTAACTTATTGTCGTTTTTTAATGCCGTTGCAAGACTATTGGCCTCTGAGCTCAAGTGATGTGCCTGTTTTTGCAGCTCGACAATTTGCCCCGCTAAAAGCACCCGCTGGTTGGACTCTTTTTGCACCATATCTTCTACGCGCCGATTGAAGGCTTGTAATTGGCTTTTAAAAGGTGAGACCACCGATTCTATTGAGGTTTTACTGGTATGAAAAAAATGTCGTTGGTTTTTCTCATAGAGTTTGTTAGCGGAGATCTCGAAATCTTTCAGCAACTGCTCCTTCGCCCTTTGAATTAAGGCTTTTTCCTTCTCAAGGGATGCCTCTTTTTCAACAGAGCGGGCACAACGCTGCAGTAACAACTCGACTTTCTTTTTCGCAGCACTGAGATCGTCTAAGGCCTCCTGCCTTTTCTCTTGCAAAACATCGACAATTGTTTTGAGACGGGCAATTTCCAAATCTTTTTTGTGATTCAGCGATTGAATGATTGCATTGTGTTCCGCAACTAAAGCAGCCGTATCCTGTTCCGCCTGCCGCATGCGCTTACTCTGCTGTAGGTAAAATAAAAAACAAAAGACGGCGCCGAAAAAAACAATTGACGCAACAAGTAAGATTGCTACTATAATTGGAATTTCAATGATTTCGCTTAAACCGATATTCATAGATGAGCTCATCCAGCCTATTCGCGGTTATATTTAGGCAATGGTAAAAATCAGTGTACTTGCCCATCTCGTCGATCGTCGCTTATGCAATGGTGAATAGCCAATATCGCGTACCGAAGCAAAATTTGACCATACTGCTTACAACACCTTGAAATTTTAATGGGATAATGAATAATGCAGACTTGTTGATAAGCAACATCGCTGTGAAATCAATGCCTACCACACCCAAAATTCTTGTTCTAGATTCCGGCGCCGGCTGCCTAAGTATCGCAAAAGAAATTTCTCAGTTGATCAGCCATGTTGATATCACCTGCTTTGCAGATATTGCGATGTTCCCCTACGGAACCCTCTCTGATGAAATATTAGTCGCGCGCCAAGTTAATTTAGTAAGCTACCTGGCCCCGATAGTAAAGCCCGATTTGGTAGTAGTGGCATGCAATACAGCCAGTACTGTAGCACTTGATGCACTGAGGAACAAATTTGACATGCCATTTATTGGCGTAGTTCCGGCGATCAAACCCGCCGTAAAGTTAACACGTTCTGGAGCCATCGGGGTACTCGCAACGCCCGCCACGGTAAAGCGACCTTACACCCAACAACTCATTGGTGAATTCGCTGACAAAACCGAGGTGTTTATGCATGGTAGCAATAAGTTGGTATTGCTTTCAGAACAATACATAGTGTCACGCAATATCGATTCAAGCATCCTAAAACACGAACTCAACCTACTGCTTAAAAAATCTGTTAAGCCGATAGATGTGGTTGTTTTAGCTTGCACCCACTTTCCACTGCTACAACAACTTCTAGCCAACGAAAACACCGATTCATCAATTCAATGGGTCGACTCAGGGCGCGCAATTGCGCAACGCGCTCAATTCTGGCTGGGCGAACTGAAACTGCCTACCGCTGGCGAACACGCAAAAAAGCTCGAGCTACGTTTTAGTGGTACCAAGCAATCTGTCCTAGCTGCGGCAAACAACTACGCGAACTTCGCCGCAACTTACTTTGCCAGACATCAATACAAATCAATTATCGTTCACACAGACGACATTTAGTAAACATCTATAAGAATCTAAAGCCTTTCCGATTTACGCCCCCTTCTTATTGATAAATAAAACCTTTTCTCGCGCAGCCCGCCGCTCTATAACAACAGTGCCATTTAGACCAAAAGCTAATTCGAACTAAATAGATCGGTTGAATCTCAGTGAGGGAGTCTAAGGTACTAAGGTACCGAAATCAGAGAGAGGTTTTCACTTTTCAGGGCAAACTAGCAGTCACTCTGCGGGGTTGCCTACCTGGATGTAGTGTATTTCCGTAAGTTTGCCAGGAGCAAACTTGGTACAGCCGCTAAATTGGAAAAACACGTTAATTTCAATTCATTGGCCGCCCGCGGCAGATTCAATTGATTGGCTTATGAATAAGTGGAGCAACAGCCAAAGGCTTACACCGAAACCTTAGGAGTTATAAAGACCATCGCTGGCTTTTACCGCGGCGACGATGCCACTGCATTGGCAGTAGGCACAAAGATGTGACGTATTAGAGGAGCACCGAAATACTCGTCGATAAAGAAGACAAAGGAATGGTGGATGTACGAGGTTAAGGCAAGGCCGTTAAGCATTGTGTATAGGCACCGGGACAGGGGGCGCCAAGACGCTGCGGCACCCCGGCGCTTAAATTCAGACAGCTAGTCACACAAAGCGGCACTAAATGATGCGCCCGGCCCACTCTTTGCGCGGCAAGCGCCCAAGCCACAGCACGCCAGCCCTGCGAAGAAATAGCCCTCTCTAGAACACCTTAACATCTGCAGAATCTGTAATCTGCTTCTGATAAGAGGCCATTTCGGAAGTATACAGTTGATTCACAGACTGAAACTTTAATGCTTGCAGCTGAGCCTTTTCTACACCATCGGCAATGCCTTTTTTCACCGACAGTAGCCCAACAATCACATAATTTCCTTTTTCGTCTGAATCGCTGCTAAATTCGATACTGTTTTCTTCCGGCGCGGGCAGAATAAAAGCTTTCTCTCGCGCGGTAAAACTTGCCACCGGATCTGTGCGCTTGGCATCGTCATGCCTGGCATAGTCATAGCCTAATTCTTTCGAGGTTTTCTCCGCTAGCTCCACAGTGTCCGCGCCATCAATAAAGTTTTGCGCTTTTTCAGCAAGCAACGTCCGTAGCTTTTCTGCTACCAGCGTTTTTTCAATATCCGCCTGCACTTCGGCCAGATCTTTAACATGCTCCGGCTCATGATTTAACTTGCGCAGCACCAAAGCTCGCTGATTCGATAACTCGAGCACTGCGCTGTTGTGACCTTGATTTAATACATCATCCTCAAAAGCGGCCTCACGTACTTTTGTATCCGTGGCTATCCCCTCTCCCGAAAAACGGTTAAAGCTCGCAGAGTCTTGCACTACTATATTTAACTCTTCGGCGGCAGCATTTAAATCGTTAGCACTATAGGTAAGATCGCCGAGTAATTCTAAACTTTCGACGTAAATATCCTCGGCTTGAACACGCTTCAATTGATTTTCCAAGGCCAGCTTCCTGGAGTCAAAAGTGGGCGGCTCGGGGACCGTTTTTTTCAATACCTTGATAAAGTGGGTTCCAGAATCGGTCTTCACTGCTGAGGAAATCTCACCTTCTTTCATAGGGGCTACCGCAACTGAAAACTCTTCCGGGAAACCATCGGACAAAACACCCAACACGCCGCCCTCATCCTTTGAGCCCGCATCGTCCGAATAAGACTTTGCCAGTTCGTCAAATGCAGCACCTTCAGCTAGCTGCGTTTTTACTGTATTGATTTTTTCTTCAGCGCTGTCGCCGTCTTCAATAAGAATATGCGCAATCTCAAATTCAGGGCTGTAATTTACAGACGACAATTCTTTCTCAAATACCGCTTTGACGTCTTCGGGTGCCACCTCAACCCCTTCCATCAAAGCATCCACTGAGAGCTCGATATATTTTACCGACACGCTCTCAGGTTCCTTAAAATCATTTTGGTTAGCTTCATAGTGAGCAGCAATTTCTTGCTGATCGACAACAATGTCTTTTTCCAAATCCGCTTTCGGTATTTCGACAGTGAAAAAAGACCTTTTTTGATAGAGTAAGGCCACTAGCTGCTCAACTTCGCTGTCGGTAATAAAACTGGTTTGCCTCAGCCCATTGCCTTTTTGATCCAACACCAGCTCGCGAGCGATCGCCTTTTGGTAGGTAGCTGGCGTATACCCCACGTTGGCAATCAAACTTCTAAATTTATCTTGATCGAATTTGCCGTCGGTAAAGAACTCTTCGGTTTTAGCAATTTCTTTGGCTACAAGCTCATCCGGTGCCGCCATCCCCGCGTCGCTTGCGGAAACAACCAGTGCGGTCCGCCGCGTCAGTTGCTCTAAAACCGGCTGTTGCAAATTTTCATCTTTTAATCTGTCCGAAGTGGGATCAACGTTCCCCTGGCTCAGCATTCTCTGTTTCTGCATAAAGACTTCGCGACGCAACTCTGCACGAGTAATGGTTTCACCGTTCACACTCGCGGCATCGGTACCCGCAACAGAGCCGAGAAACGACCCGCCAATTCCAGAAAGCACCATGGGTACAATAAAAAGGACAACAATGACAACAACCATTGTGCCCTTCATGTTGTCTCTTACACTTTGAAGCATAGTTAAGTCCAAATTAAGTATTTTGTTTACAAAAAAAGGCGCATCCTTTTGTGCGCCTTTTCATCTCGTCATTACTCAGAAAATTGCAAGCACTCAACCAAACCGGATTAGAAGTTTTAATTTTGGTTATTGTAGCTTGCGACTGATACGACCCACTTAGCCTGTTAGAGAAACAACACTTACCTAAATTGCTATGAGAACGTTACAACTCAAATCAAACCTGGGCACAAATTAATTTACTGCGTCCTTCAAAGCCTTACCGGCCTTAAAACTGGGAATTTTCGCGGCGGCAATTTCGATGGGGTCTCCAGTTTGCGGATTCCGGCCGGTTCTTGCAGCCCGCTCCTTCACCAAAAACGTACCGAAGCCAACTAATGCCACTTGATCACCGCTTTTTAAAGCCTCGGTAATCGAATCGGTGATGGCATCGAGCGCACGACCCGCCGCAGCTTTTGAAATATCGGCGGAAGCGGCTATCGCTTCGATCAATTCGGATTTGTTCACATTAAACCCCTCGTAAGTATGGTAATCAGTGTTAATTTAAAGCTCTACGAACGTCCCCACCCTAGAGAAAGCAGCACATACGCTCTCAGCACCTAAAACAACGGATTGCGATTTATACCAACAGAGCGAAACAGGGTCAAGAATCAAATCAACTATTTTCACCCTGCGTGGTGAATAATGGCCATGAAACAGTCAAGCTTATATTTTTATCAACTTTGTTAGTGCGTGCTTATGCGCTTTTTCGAATCATCTTCAGTTTTCTCTTTTGCTTCTAAAGTCTTGTACTCTTCATCGCTGTATGGTCTTGGCATGTATTGCAACGCAATTTGTAGCACTTGATCGATCCATTTTACGGGCTTTATAGTTAAATCTTCTTTAATATTATCGGGAATCTCGCGCAAATCCGCTTCGTTTTCCTGTGGAATAATTACCGTCGAAATACCGCCACGGTGAGCGGCAAGTAATTTTTCTTTCAAACCACCGATTTTCAATACCTCGCCGCGCAGAGTAATTTCGCCCGTCATTGCAACGTCGCAGCACACCGGAATGTCGGTAAACACTGACACCAATGCCGTACACATTGCGATACCCGCACTCGGGCCATCCTTCGGTGTAGCGCCCTCCGGAACGTGAATATGCAGATCTTTTTTCTCGCGAAAGTTCGGCGGAATCCCCAAAACTTGCGCACGGGAACGCACCACCGTCATGGCCGCTTGAATCGACTCGCGCATAACGTCGCCCAAGGAGCCGGTATTCACGAGCATACCTTTACCGTTTACTGCAGAGGACTCGATTGTTAGCAGCTCGCCACCCACCTGAGTCCAGGCGAGGCCGGTCACTTGACCAATTTGATCTTCGTTGTCGGCTTTGCCAAACGTTGTTTTGCGAACACCGAGAAAGTCCTCTAATAACTCCGGTTTAATATTCACTAAATCAGCACTTTTTTCTTTCACGTTTTTAGTGACTACTTTGCGACACATTTTCGCTATTTCGCGATCCAAACCTCTGACGCCAGCTTCGCGGGTGTAGTAGCGAATAACATCGCGAATACTATCTTTTTCAACCTCTATCTCATCATCTCTCAGGCCATTATTTTTTATCTGCTTAGGAATTAAATACCGGCTTGCTATATTAATTTTCTCGTCTTCGGTATAACCGGGAATACGAATAACTTCCATTCGATCCATAAGCGGCCCGGGAATATTCATCGAATTGGAGGTACACACAAACATCACATCAGATAAATCGTAGTCCACTTCCAAATAGTGATCGTTAAAATGCGAGTTTTGCTCTGGGTCAAGCACCTCTAAAAGAGCCGATGCGGGATCACCGCGATGGTCCATCCCCATCTTGTCAATTTCATCAAGTAAAAATAACGGGTTTTTTACACCAACCTTAGACATCTTCTGGATTAATTTGCCCGGCATTGAACCAATATAGGTACGACGATGGCCGCGAATTTCCGCTTCATCCCTTACTCCACCCAGGGCCATACGCACGAATTTCCTGTTCGTCGCACGCGCAACAGACTCACCCAAGGAAGTTTTACCCACCCCCGGTGGCCCCACCAAACACAAAATAGGTCCCTTGACTTTTTTTACACGCTTTTGCACGGCGAGGTATTCCAATATACGCTCTTTCACTTCGACAAGCCCGTAATGGTCTTGCTCTAGTATTTCTTCCGCTTTAATCAAGTCATGGCGCACTTTGCTGCGTTTTTCCCACGGGAGATTAACCAGCCAATCAATGTATGCTCGCACAACAGAGGCTTCGGCAGACATCGGCGACATCATTTTCAACTTATTGAGCTCCGCCTTGGCTTTTTCCTCAGCTTCTGCGGTCATTTGCGCTTCGTCAATGCGCCGTTCAATATCGTCGCTTTCGTTGCCATTTTCCCCTAATTCACCAAGCTCCTTCTGAATGGCTTTTAATTGCTCATTCAGGTAGTACTCACGCTGGCTCTTTTCCATTTGCTTTTTAACGCGACCGCGAATGCGTTTTTCCACTTGATATAAATCAGCTTCTGCTTCCATTAAACCAATCAAGTGCTCAAGTCGTTCGCGAACTGAAGAAATTTCTAAAATTTCTTGTTTCTGCGACAGCTCCAAGGACATATGCGCCGCGATGGTGTCGGCGAGACGACCGGGATCGTCGATGCCGCTCAGTGACGACATGACCTCTGCCGGAACTTTCTTACTCATTTGAACGTACTGCTCAAAGCGCCCCAGCAAAGAACGGGTCAAGGCGTCGGTTTCCTTGTCTTCGGCATCCTCCGCGACATTCTGAGGCAACGACAACACCTCGATATCGGCAACGAAAAAACCCTCGAGCTCTTCGATGCTGCATATTTCAGCGCGCTGCCGACCTTCAACAAGCACTTTTACGGTGCCGTCAGGCAACTTGAGCAACTGTAAGACTGAAGCGATAGTACCGTAGCTGTATAGGTCTTCTTTGTTGGGCTCATCCACGGACGCGTGCTTTTGCGCGACAAGCAGCACCTGCTTGTCGTCGGACATAGCTTTTTCTAAGGCGGCGATCGATTTAGCGCGACCCACAAACAGCGGTATGACCATGTGGGGATATACAACCACGTCGCGCAG
>JAHQVY010000081.1 GCA_019634095.1 Cellvibrionaceae bacterium | reverse complement strand
GGCATTGGCGAGGGCTCTAGCGGCGACGAGGGCTCCGGCGGCGACGAGGGCTCTGGCTGCGATAAGGGCTCTGGCTGCGACAAGGGCTCTGGCAGCGGCGACTCGGGCTGCTTTGCTGCAGGCTTTGGCAGGCGAGTGTTGGCGTCTTTAGGCTTGGCTAAAGGCGGCGCAATTACCGGCTCGGCTGCGGCAGGCAAACCGCTGTCTAGCAGGTTTTGCACTTGTTCCCGCTGCTGTTTGCTTGCCGCCGGCTCCGCGTAAGTCACCCGAACCCGCTCTTGTGTTGCGCCACCTGCACTCGACCCTGCCTGCCGCAAACCCGGCGCTCGAGTGACTGGCCCCGTTTTCGCCTCCGTGTTGCCGCCGGTTTTACTGCTGGGTTTCAATGCATTATCGCGATTGGATGGCTCGCCGAGCTGCGAGGCGCTGGGCTTCAGATTGTGCGCGGCTTCAGGCACTTGTGGCGCCGTTAATTTGGCAAGCGGAGTGCTGAGCTGTTTGCCCGGTTGACTAACATTTTGCCCGTTTTCCAACGCGGCGGCGGAATCTTCTGGGCCCGAACCCAGCAAGTCTCGCAAATAATCGAGGATCGCCGCATCAGAAGAACGGGAGTGATCTTCTGAGGGCATCGACTACGCGCCCCCAATGTTGCACGCCGCGGTTAATGGGGCTTGATCAACACTGCGATACAACGATTGGTATGCTTGAAACCCCCGGGTGGTATCGTCAAATAAATGCGGCGGTACGCCGGCTTTACTGGCGTCGCGCAAGCGGGTATCGATGGGAATTTTACCGGGCCAAACGTAGTCGCCATAATTATTGCGTATTGTACGCAAGCTGGTGACCGAAGCCTGGGTTCGCCGGTCATAGAGGGTGGGGACAATTAAATACTGTAAAGGCCGAGCGCGGGTTTTATTCATCATGGTCAAGGTGTGCAGGATACGCTCCAAGCCTTTGATTGCCAGAAACTCGGTTTGCACCGGAATAATCAGCTGGCTACACGCGGCAATCGCATTCACCATCAACACCCCCAGCTGTGGCGGGCAATCGATAACCACCAAGTCAAACTGTTGCTGCAAAAACAGCAAAGACCTGTGGAGCACCAAACCCATTCCGTCGCCAATAGCCTGCCGCTCCAGTGTGGCCAGAGCCGTGGACGCGGGCAGCAAGGCCATATTTTTATAAGCTGTTGGGAGGATATACTGCTGCACCAGGGCGCGAGACAGCGTTTTTCTCTGCTCGAAAATTCGGTACACCGACTCGGTGAGGCGATCGGGGTCTTTGCCGAAATAGCAGCTTAAGGAGCCGTGTGGGTCCAAGTCCACCAGCAACACCCGCTGCCCCTCAGCGGCAGCGATGCCCCCCAGGGTAACACTCGTGGTGGTTTTACCCACCCCACCTTTTTGATTTGCAACGGTAAGAATTTGCACTGCGAATACTCTTTGTTACTTTTTTTTACTGTGCCAAGCTAGTTTGCGAGTGAGCCGTTAACAAAGCGGCTCCCTCGGTGCGGCTGGCTTGCCCGCTATGGTTCTTCCTGCGGTGGCGGATCACTGGTAAACAATAAGCCGCCGTCTTGCAATCGCACCGGCGCAACGACCTTGCTGGGAAGCTCGGGCCTCGCCCCTCCCGCAGCCGCCGCAGGCTTTCTGTCAACAGCGGCTAAGCTGTCTTTTGGGCGGTCTTTAGACACTCGCAACACCACGCGACGATTCATTAAGCGGCCAGCCTCGGTAGTGTTATCGGCTACTGGGCGAAATTCTCCATAGCCGATTGCCGATAAACGCTCGGGAACCACTCCCTGGCCCACCAGCAACTCCACCACTTGAATTGCGCGGGCGGAAGACAGTTGCCAATTATTCGCATATTGCTCGGTGCGAATCGGCTGGTTATCCGTATGTCCGGCAACGGACACCTCATTGCCGAGTGGCGCGAGTAACTCGGCCATTTTTGAAAACGCCTGCTGCGCGCGCGGCGTAGGTACTGCACTGCCGGAATCAAACAGCAAATTAGCGTTTAACTCTATTTCTACCCAGGCCTCGGTGCCGTGGACAATCGCATCGTTGGAATTAACAAAATCCGCTAGAGCCTCCAAAATATTACTTTCCACCTGCTTCAACACCGACAAATGCTGCGGCACCGCTTGCGGTGTGCGGGTGCTATTTTCCCCTTCAACCTTGGCAAAGACCTGCTCTAAAACCGTCGAGAGCTGCTTGTATTTCGATTCGCTGACCTGGGAAATGGAATACATCACCACAAAAAAAGCGAATAACAAAGTGACCAGATCCGCATAGGAAACTAACCATCGTTCGTGATTAACCTCGCCGTACACACGTTCACGTTTAATCATCAATACAAGTACCCGCTAAGTCTCGTTTCAAGCACGCTAGGATTTTCGCCCTCAGCAATGCCAATGAGGCCTTCGATAATCAGCTCTTTATACTGCGATTGCTCGCGAATGCAGCACTTGAGTTTATTGGCAATGGGGATTAACAGCAGATTAGCAAAGGCAACACCGTAAATAGTGGCGACAAACGCAATGGCGATGCCAGGACCCAATTGCGATGGATCAGCCAAGTGGCGCATCACGTGAATAAGCCCAATCACCGCGCCGATAATACCCACCGTGGGCGCGTAGCCCCCCATGCTCTCAAAAAATTGCGCCGCTTCGTGGTCTCGCTGCTCGGCAACCAATAAATCGGTTTCCAACACTTGGCGAATAACCTCAGACTTACTGCCATCGACCAAAAGCTGCAAGCCCTTGCGCGAAAATGGGTCCGGTTCCCTCTCCGAAACCAACTCCAAACCCAGCACTCCGTCTTTTCTTGCCGCTCGCGCCCAGCCAACCACGCGGTTGATACCGTACTGAAATTGTTCCTGAGGCGGCCGGAATATCCACTGCAGCAAAGTCATTGCTCTGCGCAGACCGTGCAGCGGTGTTTGCAAAACCGCCGCGCCGATCGTACCGCCAACAACAATTAAAGCCGCCGGGCCGTTAACGAGTGACGCCAAGCTGCCCCCTTCGAGAAAGTTACCACCCAGCAATGCGGCAAAGCCGAGGAAAAAACCGACAATACTTAACATGATTATTCCGGAATAGACCAATAACTCAACAGTGTTGATCAAGAAAATATTTGTCATTTTACTGACACTGAATGCGATTTTTCGCCTGTTTTTTAATTAAGCAAAAACCAAACCGGGAGTCTCGGCATGACTCGATGTGCGGCTCAGAAAGTAAGGAAACGGGTGATGAGCGGGTGGGAATCTTTTTATCTTGGGCTTGAGACACGAAGCTTGAACCTAAATTAATCAGTTGGATCGTAGCGAGGCCGCTCAGGGGGCTGAAATTAGAGTGAATTTTTTAACTTTTTCGGCAAATTCGTAGTCACTCTACGGGTTATCTACATGGAGGTAGTGTATTTCCGAAAGTTTGCTGGGAGCAAACTCGGTGCAGTCGAAAAATTGAAAAAACGCTTTAATTTCAGTTCATTGGGCGTCCGCAGTAGATTCAAATGATTAATTTAGGTTGAAACATGCGGCTTAAAACGATCAGCCTAAAACAAGCGCCTTAAAACAAGGGATTTAAAACACGGAATCTGATGCTGGGTGGGTGCAGGGAGTATCCTGGCTTAGGCTCCGCTGAGAATTATGGGGAAAAAACCGTTAAAATTCTTCGATAATCCGGGAAATAAAGCCTGAAACGGGTAGAATTTCATCGGCCAAGTTGGCGTTGGCCACAGCAGCCGGCATACCATAAATCACACTGGTTTCTCTATCTTGCCCCCAAACATACGCGCCTTTTTGCTTGAGAATCCTAGAACCTGCGCAGCCGTCGTTGCCCATGCCCGTCATGACGATGCCCAGCACTTTGCCGCCGAAAACATTGGCCGCAGATGTGAAAGTAACATCGACACAGGGTTTAAAAGACACTCTATCGTCGCCGTCAATAACTTTCAGTGAATGGCCGCTTTTATCAAAAATTAACTGTTTGCCACCCGGCGCAATAAAAACCTGCCCCCCAGCTAAGGTATCGCCGGTTTCCGCTTGTTTGACGGTTAGCTGAGAAATACGATTTAGTCGTTCGGCAAAGGCGCGAGTGAAATTTTCTGGCATATGTTGAACCACCAAAATCGGCACCGAGAGATTTTTCGGCAGCTTAGGAATAAGTTCGCTAAGTGCCACTGGCCCACCCGTTGAAGCGCCGATAACAATGGTTTTTACTGTGGAACCAAGTTTTCTGCGGCTGCCGCCGGCTATTTTTTGGGGCGTGTTTTGATCGAGGCCCCTTACTTTTTTTTCCAATAACCCCTGTCGCAGAGCAAGGGTTGTTTGTTTCGCCTTTAGAGATCGCGCCAGGGCTTGCTGTGCGAGTTCATCGGTTTTTAAACTTTGTATAGCAGGATCTATAGACCGAGAATTGCGAGCAAAAGAAATCAACTTTTTATGCAGCCTATTTCTTAAACTCTCAGAATTACGCGACACTTCAGCGAAGTTCTTGGGAATAAAATCTACCGCGCCCGCCTCCAATGCCTCCAGGGTAATTTTCGCTCCCTCGTAGGTCAAAGAAGAAAACATCACAATGGGTACCGAACGTTTAGCCGTTATGGCACGCACCGCGGACAAACCATCTAAAAAAGGCATCTCGTAGTCCATGGTAATAATATTGGGCCGCAATGACTCTTCTTTTTCTATGGCCTCCCGGCCATTTGTAGCTATGCCAATTACGTCTAATTCAGAATGCCCGCCAATCAATTCTTTCAAACGAGTTTGAAAGAAGCTGGAGTCGTCGACAATTAAAACTGTGTATGGCACTGCTACTCCAAAATTTTAGCGTAATAAGCGACTACCAAGAAACATAGAAAGGGTACCCCCGCTTCAAACTCGCTGTGAATATCTCCCCCGACACTTGCAGTAGCTTACCTAGCACTCACGGTTTGCTATTAGAGAGATGCGTTTTTTTATCGCCCAGCATTTTGTGCGAAATCGGAAACCATCCCGAGGATTTCCGCCATTGTCGAATACAAGTGCCTAATGCAAGCGCTCGGCAAGGTTTAAAAGTCGGATAAGTTATACCCTTCCCGCATAGCGTTTTAACATACTCGGCACATCCAAAATCAAGGCAATTGTGCC
>JAHQVY010000080.1 GCA_019634095.1 Cellvibrionaceae bacterium | reverse complement strand
CTACAGGGATGTAGTGAATTTCCGTAAGTTTTCTGGGAGCAAACTCGGTGCAGCCGCAAAATTGAAAAAACGCTTTAATTTCAGTTCATTTGGCGTCCGCAGTAGATCCAACTGATTAATTTAGGTTTATGAAACATTCCACGGCCAAGAGTAAACAGGGGCGTGCTCATGAGGCCTAAATCTCAAACGCTAAGGGTATATTTACCCACCTATTGGCAAAGTAAGACTTGAGCGACCTAGGCAATACGCCGGCCATCCCTAGAGCTGCAGCTAAATTAAGTACCCTTCATCTACGCAGTAGATTCAACGAATTTATGTTGGCTTAAGTAGGCAATCACTGCCCGCTTGAAACCGAGGTATCCTCTCCAAGCTTGTCGCTGGTAACACCGGATCTGGCAAACAACAGAATTTCGATTGCCTGTTATAATAGGGTGTCATCTCTTCATTCGTGAGCATCAAATTTTATAGCCTGCCGCGCTTTGCAAGGCGCAGCAGCCGGGCTCTAAGCACACATCAGCACTTCCAAAGGCCGAGAGGATTCCATGCCGCAAGTAAAAAGCCATCCAAGTTTTCGTTTTATTCGTCAAGAAGCAGTCCAATCGCTAAACATACAGGTGGAAGAATTCGAACATGTTAAAACAGGGGCTAAGCACTATCACTTAAACGCCGATAGTGAAGAAAATGTGTTTCTGGTCGCCCTGCGCACGGTTCCGGAAGACTCCAGAGGCGTCGCCCATATTTTGGAGCACACCGCGCTGTGCGGCAGCAAGCGCTACCCAGTACGGGACCCATTTTTTATGATGACCCGGCGCTCATTAAATACATTTATGAATGCATTCACCAGTTCCGACTGGACCGCCTACCCTTTTGCTAGCCTCAATCGAAAAGATTTTAACAACTTACTTGACGTATACCTAGATGCGGTGTTTTTTTCCCGTCTAGACCCCCTAGATTTCGCGCAGGAGGGACACCGTCTAGAATTTGAAGAGCACAACAACCCCGACTCGCCGCTGACCTACAAAGGTGTGGTATACAATGAAATGAAAGGCGCCATGAGTTCGGTTCCCTCGCAACTGTGGCAAACTCTGACCAAATACCTCTTCCCCACCTCCACCTACCACTACAACAGCGGTGGCGAGCCCGAGCACATTCCCGATCTAAGCTACGAACAGTTAAAAGAGTTCTACCAAACCCACTACCACCCAAGTAATGCTATTTTCATGACCTATGGCGATATTGCGGCGGCCGAGCATCAAGAAAAATTTGAAAACCAGGCCCTGAAGGAGTTTACACGCTTAGATCACACTATTTCGGTCGCCGACGAAAAGCGCTATTTCGCCCCGGTGCGGGTGCAAGAGAGCTATGCGTGCAACGAACAGGATCTGGACAAAAAGACCCATGTCGTACTGGCTTGGCTGCTAGGTAAAAGCACTAATTTGAATGATAGCCTGAAAGCGCAGCTTTTATCGAGCGTGCTACTGGACAACAGCGCCAGCCCCTTAATGCACAGCTTAGAAACCTCGAGCCTGGGCAGCTCTCCCTCCCCATTGTGCGGTTTAGACGATTCGCAAAAAGAATTGAATTTTATTTGCGGGCTGCAAGGTTGTGACACACAATCGAGCGATGAGGTCGAAAAGCTCATTCTCGCCACCTTGCAAAAAGTCGCCGAAGACGGCGTTGCCCAGGAAGATATCGAATCGGCGCTGCACCAGTTGGAGCTGGGCCAGCGAGAAATTGGCGGCGATTCTTACCCCTACGGCTTACAATTGATCATGACCTCGCTTACCGCAGCAACCCATCGCGGCGACCCGGTGAAACTGCTCAACCTGGATGCCGCCCTGGATGAACTTCGCAAAGAAATTAAAGACCCTGATTTTATTAAACAGCTCGCCAAAGAGCTGCTGATCAACAATCCACACCGGGTGCGCCTAAGCTTTAGTCCCAACGAACACATCGCCAGTTTAAAAGAAGCCGAAGAAAAGCAGCGCCTGGCCAATATTAAAGCCGCGCTCAAGGCTGAACAAAAACAGCAGATTATTGAGCAAGCACAAGCCCTCAAACAGCGACAAGATGCCCAGGATGACGAGTCCATATTGCCAAAAGTAACCCTGGCCGATGTACCCAAGCAAGAGGCCCAGATCCACCCAGATATATTCAACACCAAAGCGGGCAAACTCTCGGCCTATAAAACCGGCACCAATGGCCTGTGCTACCAGCAAATTATTTTCAACTTCCCCAAAACCGCGGCTGCGCAACTGCAACTGTTGCCCATTTACAATTACTGCATCAGCGAATTAGGTGTTGGCGATAAAGACTATATGGCGGTGCAGCGCTGGCAGGCCAGAGTCAGCGGCGGCTTTGGCGCCTTCAGTTCGATACGCGGCGAAGCGGACAATGTCGAAAACATCAATGCCTACTATGTGTTTTCCGGAAAATCACTTAACCGCAATCAACAACAGCTGTGCGAATTAATGGAGCAAACCATTCAGCATGTGCGCTTTGACGAGATCAGCCGCATAAAAGAACTGGTGTCGCAAATGCGCGCCCAGCGCGAACAGAGTATTACCGGGCACGGCCATGGCCTGGCCATGGCAGCGGCCTGTGCCGGTATTTGTACCACCGCAGCACTCAGCCATCGCCTAACGGGACTGGAGGGCATTCAACATATCAAAGCCCTGAGCGATTCGCTGGCAGACGGCGCTGCACTGGACACCCTCGGAGCACAATTGGCCAGCCTGCACCGCCATTTAACTAGTGGCAATAGGCAATTTATGCTCGTTGCCGAGGACGAGCAAATGGCCGCTCATGTCGAAAACTTTAAACAGTTTGACAGCTTAAAGGAGCCTGAAACAGCGGCGGGCTTTGGCCTCGATATTCCGGTTCAAAAAGTGAATCAAGCTTGGCTGACTACTTCACAGGTTAACTTTTGCGCCAAAGCGTTTCCCACCGTCCCCATGAGCCATGCCGATGCTGCACCACTGGTGGTACTGGGCAACTTCCTTCGCAATGGTTTTTTGCATAAAGCCGTGCGCGAGCAAGGCGGCGCCTACGGCGGAGGGGCCGCCCAAGATAGCAACAGCGCGGCCTTTAAATTTTACTCCTACCGCGACCCGCGCCTAAAAGAAACCTTGCTCGACTTTGACCAGGCGGTGGAATGGTTACTCAACACTGAACACAGCCGCGACAAAGTCGAAGAGGCCATCCTCGGCACGGTTAGTAGCTTGGATCGCTCCGAGTCGCCCGCCGGCAAAGCGAAGCGACTCTTTCATTCCGAATTACACGGTCGCACGGAAGCGCGCCGCCAGCTGTTTCGCGAAGGCGTTTTAGGCTGCACCGCCGAGGATTTAAAAAGAGTCGCGACAACCTACTTGCAACCGGACAAAGCAAATACTGCGGTTATCTCTGACTTCGCAAACAAAGACGCCATGATAGACCTAGGCTTTGAGGTTAAATCGCTGTAAACAGCGATTCGCCACAAAAAATGCCCGCATGATAAGCGGGCATTTTTTAATTCAATGTGATTTTGGCTCGAAGCAGCTAGCCGTATAAAACTGCAGCTTAGAGCTGAATATCGGCGATGGCATAAGTTACATATAGTTATAGACAATACCCGCCAGGGACTTGCGCCCCACCGCCTCAATGCACTTTTCAACTTGCGACACGGTTACTCGACCATAGGGCACAACCAATACCACAAAGTCACACAGGCCGGCCATAATCCGCGCTTCGGCGGAATATTCGCTAATCGAGGGCGCATCAATAATGATATAGCGATCGGGGTAGCGGGTTTTAAGCTCACGCAAAAACAGTTGCATACGCGCTGATGACAGTCTTTCCGCCGCACCCTCGGTATTATTACCCACAGGAATAACCCGCAATCGCGGTATACCCGAGGCGTGCACGATATTTTCAATGCCCAGGTCATTGGCATCGAGGTAATCGGTAACACCAATTTCGGTATCGGTGACAATCAATTGCCGCATTGAGGGTGCGTAAAAGTTACAATCTACCACCAAAGAGGTGCGCATACGATCGAGAGCAATCGCTGCTGCGAGGTTCTTGACGACATAGGAGCAGCCACCCGAGGGTACAACCGAAGTCACCAAACACAAAAAATTCTTACCGCCGGCCTTACTGTATAAACGGGTGCGTAAATCGCGGAACACTTTTAAAGATTGCCCGTTGTGAGAACCCTGGTACAAGATCTTTAATTGATCTAATTCCGAAGGCGTGAATCGGTGAATCTCAGACATTCGCTCGATTTGCGCATCGGCGCCTGCCTTTACCACTGTCGCTTCAGTTAAGTTAGTGACGTTTCCTTCCAAAATTCAACCTCTAATAAATTGTGACCTTGCCCAGGATGCTTTCGGTATCCGTTTCCGACGGCATCCAGATAATTGAGAGTAGCCCGGGTAAAGGGAATATCTAGCTATTATGTATGACCATGGCGTAATGACATTTTGCCGCTATATTACCGGATTTTCACTTAACTCGCAGCCTTGATAAAGCGTAACCCAATTAAAAAGAGCTAACTTTTATACCTGAACCGGCTTATTAATTGTAACTAAAATACCAAAGCCGAAAAAATGACTACGGCGTAACCCACCCATCCAACCCACCGCGGAAAGGATTACACTCGCTGTTTATGGTTTCTCGCCACGCCACATCGCACTCGACAACCACGCCGGTGCCTCAGCTAAAACGCTGAGTATCGAAGCAATTCGATTGAAGCCCGCAGTGGCGATAACAGAAAACTGTTCGAGTGTCATAAGTATTGCTCCAATTGATCGATCCATCAAACAAGTTCAGCAATTTGAACAACTTAACTCGAGCGATGCCAACAATTGGAATCTGGGTGGCGATAAAACGCTTCTGATAAACTCACGATTTAATGCACCTGCAATAATTTTTGACGCATAGCGCTGATGGCATCAGTGTAGCTCGCCGCGGCAAAAATGGCGGAACCCGCGACAAAAGTGTCAGCTCCCGCCGCTGCGATAGATTGAATGTTGTCAGATGTGACGCCGCCGTCCACTTCTAGCAGCACATCCAAATTCCTGCGGTCGATAAGCTCTCTCGCTTCCCTGAGTTTATTTAAGGTGTAGGGCAGAAATTTTTGGCCACCAAAACCCGGATTCACTGACATTAACAACAACATGTCGATTTGATCCAGAACGCAGTCCACTGTGTGCAGTCCGGTGGCGGGATTGAGCACCAAACCGGGCTGACAGCCCTTGTCGCGTACCAACTTAATCGAGCGATCAATGTGTCGGGAGGCCTCTGGGTGAAAAGTAATGAAAGTCGCGCCCGCTTCAGCAAACATAACAATCAAATCATCCACCGGCTCCACCATAAGGTGTACGTCGATTGGCGCAGTGACGCCGTAATCGCGCAGCGCTTTACACACTGCAGGGCCAAACGTGAGATTGGGTACAAAATGATTATCCATAACATCGAAATGGATAATATCGGCGCCAGCGGCGAGCACATCGTCAACTTCTTGACCGAGTTTGGCGAAATTAGCCGCTAGAATAGAAGGAGCTATCTTAAAATCTTTCATAACCTGGTTTCACAATCCGTGAAAATGGGGTCCGCATTGTACTGAATATGGCTAGATGTCTAAACCAAGAATTTTACTGTTGCACAGTGCGAAGCCGTTTCGTCTTGTTTTGTTTATTTATAAGCCTCAACACTTGGTCGCAAGACCAAAACGACGAAGCAAGCGCGAACGATACGCCGGAAGCACCCGAGATACCAGTGCCAAGCCCCGTTGAAAGGCAAGCTTTGCCAACTAATCTCGATAAAGAGCGACACCGCTTATTAGGTGAAGAGCTTGCCAACGACAATTTAGTGCAGCTCAACGCAGCGGGAGAAGCGTTTTATTGCCTGTGGAATCACACGACGACAGGTAATGCATTAGGAGCCGTATTGATACTGCACGAAGAGGGTCATCACCTCGACTGGCCGCTCACCATCAACAGCCTGCGGGTGGAGCTTGCCGATCACGGTTGGAGCACCCTGACGGTCGACCTTCCCAACCCTACGGCGGGTAAAATTTCACTTCGCCCCACGCCAATTCCTACGCCAATTCCTGAGTCAAACGCAGAGCCAAAGCCCAACCCCGAAGCTGCGATCGACAGCGCCGATAACAAGGAGCCGCCGCAAAGTGATAAACCCGAACCGGAAAATCCAGCCGACGCTAGCGCAGCGCAAACAAAACCGGAAATAGAAACGGTGGTGGGCGCCCGCCTCAATGCGGCCTTAGATTATCTGCACGGTGCCGGGCAATTCAATATTGTTATTCTCGGTCAGGGTTTGGGAGCTGCGCGGGCTGCCGTATTTATTAATCAATTAATGACGTCTTCAGCCAACAGTGCGGTCGCCCAAAACACCGGCAAAGCCAAAGCCATTATCAAGCGACCGGTTCGCGCGCTGGTGCTAGTGAATGCGAGAAACCACATTGCCGGCTCCGAACTGACATTGCCACAGCAACTGAAAGACCCCGGCCTACCCGTGCTCGATCTTGTTTTCGGCGACCATTATATGGATTCCCATGAGGCTGAAAAGCGCCGCCGCTGGGCATCGCGCCAACAAATGAGTAATTATTCACAAGTTAAAACGCGCCGTCCCGTAGGCGGCGCGAGCGAAAAAAATAACCGTTTGGTAAAGCGGGTTCGCGGCTTTCTCAACCGCAATGCCAAAGGCGTAGAAATCGGTAAATAGGCCCAACTTGGCAGCCCAGAGACAATGTCGACGCTAGCGACGACAACGACAAAGGCAACAACAACGACAAACCCAAGCGCTTATTTGCCACAAGCCACAGGCCAGGGTAAATCGGCACTTTGCGCTAGTGTAGTGTCTCAAACTAACGTTATATAGAAAGTCTCCATAAGGCTCACAGCAAGGCGCTGCTTGCAGGCCATGGTTGT
>JAHQVY010000079.1 GCA_019634095.1 Cellvibrionaceae bacterium | reverse complement strand
TAATCAGATCGGTACCGGCTTTTACCTGCTGGTTGGCGCCGCTAAAAGCCGCCAGATTGGCATTGGCATCGGCTGCCTGATACCCCATGACGGCGCTGGTAACAAACATCCAACTGTCGGCGTCGGCGCTGTTAACATCCAACACATTGGTCATGGGAGTCGCGCTGTTACAGCTTCTGAAACCCGCCATGCGAATTTCAAATGCGAACTCGTCCATGGCAAAGCGCGCATTTTCTTGAATGATGGAAAATTCTTGTTCGAGTAAGAATTTGTCTTTTCCCTGACTCATCACCGTCACCACTCCAGACACCAAAAACAAACCAATGACCATTGCCACCAGCAATTCCACCAGGGTGAGGCCAGTCTGTAGCGCGTTTTGCGCGCCGCAAATACAGGGTTTAAACTTAATCATTTGCTGCGGCCACCAACAACTTCACCGTTTCCAGGCTACTACTACCCGAGGAATCTCGCTCCGCCACGAACTCGACCGAGATCACATAAGCCCCGCCTCCCGGTGCCAGCGCAACCACACCTCTGCCCGCGGGCAAGTTATTCTTAACCGCCTCCTCCCAGTGGAATCTATCCCAGGCGGCCAGCTGAGCTGAGGAACAGGTATTTTGTGTACAATCGGTGGACGCAGTAGCGGGGTTATTTCTGTAAGCGTCCAGGGCTTGACGATTGGAAGACATTCTCTCCGCCATATCTTGCGCGAGAATTGTCGCCTGGGAAAAAAGATAAGATTGCTGGCTAAATTGCAGCGCTCTGCCCTGCAGGCTGAGAATACCTAAAATGCCAATGCCCATAATTAGAGCCGCCACCATCACCTCAATCAGCGTGGTACCCTCTTGTTTGGCCCCACTAACAGATTGAGTAGCGGCGTTAGTGTGGACTTCGCGGCCGCAGCAATTAAAAGCATAGGTTTTACTTAACATGATAAATCCACCCCTGCGGCATCCTCGTGAATGCCGCTGCCGTCGGTGTCTTGAGACAGCTCCGAACGCCCGGTAACCTGCATCCAAATCGCCCGCGCCACCCCGGAATCACCCCCGGGTCCACAGACTTTTAGCGTGGTTTTCACAGAGCTGTTATCGTTGGAGAAGCGACGCATGGACGCTATATAGCCGCGCGGACCGAACATAATCCCCTGCACCCCGGCGCCGCCAGCATCGATAGCGTCGATGGTTAAGTTTTCCATCTGTTGGGTCACACGCAATAATTTTTCGCCGCTTTGCTTAGCGGTATCGGCGAAGTCATCCGCAACGCCGCCAGCGCCGTCATCTTCAAATACGATCCAACCGTCAGACCAGCGGTTCGACCCATTGCAGGTTAGGCCATCAACGCTGGCACAAATACTAATAAATTTGTTTCTCGACACGGCTTCAGAGCGAGCAAAAGCGATGTCGATGTACAAACCTTGCGTTTCAGACTGAACTTTATTTATTAAAATTAACCTGTTAAATGAGGGCGCCGCCAAGCCGGCGAGAACTGCCACGATCAATACTGTAAAGAGCAGTTCGAGCAGTGTAAAACCCTGTTCGCTTTTCATAACAATCTGTCCCACCTTTGATTTTCGTTATATCAAATACGGTTGACGACATGTACCGTCGATGGATGGCCGGTAATCCGAAGCGATAGAATGAAAAACCCGAAACTGGGCAGTTTTTACAAGATTAAAGTATGATTAGCAAAGCGGCGAAAGCGCTTAATGGGTGATCGATCACAGAAAACTTTAGTGTTCACGAAAAAGCGCAGAGCCTACCACGGGTCTCAGCGCTTTCACCAACTGGGGAGCACACACGCTCGCTGAGCACCGCCTATTGCAGGAAATTTAGTTGGTGCGCAATTCTTTGGGCAGTGAAAAACTCACATTTTCTTGGCGCCCATGTAATTCTTGCGGCGGCGTCGCCCCCAGCTGCTGCAAACCTTTGATAATGTCTTTGACCAAAACTTCCGGTGCCGATGCACCCGCAGTAATACCAATCGCCTTGGCCTTATGAAACCAGGCCGCCTGCAAATCGTCTGGGCCGTCTACCAAGTAAGAAACACTGCCACAACGCTCGGCTAACTCTCGCAAGCGGTTTGAATTTGAGCTATTCGGCGAACCCACCACCAACACTAAATCACACTCCAACGCTAATTGTTTCACCGCATCCTGACGATTTTGTGTAGCGTAACAAATGTCGTCTTTTTTGGGACCCTGAATAAAAGGGAACTTAAGCCGCAAACAATCGATAACTCGCGCCGTGTCATCCATCGACAAGGTGGTTTGCGTAACATAGCTGAGTTTTTGTGGCTGTTGCACCTGCAAATTTTGCACGTCGTTTTCGTCTTCAACCAAATAGATTTTGCCACCTTTGCTTTCATCGAACTGCCCCATGGTACCCTCGACTTCCGGGTGACCCGCATGCCCAATCAAAATACATTCGCGACCTTCGTTGCTGTATCTCGCCACCTCCATATGGACTTTAGTCACCAAAGGACAGGTTGCGTCGAACACTTTTAGCGAGCGCCGTTTAGCTTCGCTTCGCACCGCTTGCGATACCCCGTGTGCGCTAAAAATAACGATAACGTTGTCCGGGACATCTTCCAATTCATCGACAAACACAGCTCCCCGCGAGCGCAGAGATTCGACCACAAATTTGTTGTGGACCACTTCGTGACGCACGTAAATCGGTGCGCCAAAAATATCTAAGGCGCGGTTAACTATATCGATAGCCCGGTCAACGCCGGCGCAAAACCCCCGGGGGTTAGCTAATTTAATTTGCATATATTCTCGCGTTACTCACTGGGTTTAACGTCTACAATTTCTACATTGAACTCAATGGCCTTGCCCGCCAGCGGATGATTAAAATCAACACTCACACTGCTATCGTCAATGCCTTTTATGACACCGGGAATCTCACCGCCAGAGGCCACTTTAAAACTAAACACCATGCCCTCCTGCAAGGTTTTTTCTTCGGAGAATACGCCCCTACTCACCGTTTTGACATTGTCCTCATTGCGCAGGCCAAACGCCTCTTCCGGCGCAATCACAAATTTCGACTGGCTTTTTGCCGCCAAGCCTACTAGGGAATCTTCAAAAGCCTGCAACAACTGGCCATCGCCAAATACAAAGGTCGCGGGTTCCGCATCAAAATTCGAATCGATAATATCCCCCGATTCAAAAGCCAGGGAAAAATGCAGAGTCACCTCGGTTCCTGGGCCTATAGTTAACTCGCTCATACAGCAACCTCTTGGGTTCGTTTATTCTGTAAAAATAGCGCATCGTAAATTAATAGCGCAGCGCCAAGCGAAATAGCGGAGTCGGCAATATTAAAAGCGGGGAAATAATAGCTTTCGTAATGAAACACAATAAAATCGACCACATAACCCAACCAAACCCGGTCCACCAAATTACCGACAGCACCACCCAACACCAAGGTTAGCGCGAGGGCTTCAAATTTGCGCGCCCGGCTCAAAGAGCCGACCCATGCAATAAGAACGATACTCGCAATGAGCGATACGGCGCTGAGAAATATTCGCTGCCAACCCCCGGCATCGTGAAAAATGCTGAACGCCGCGCCGTAGTTGTGGCGCAGCGTAAAATTAAAAAACGAGGTAAATGTTAAGGTTTCTCCCAGCTGAAACGCGTGACTTACCATTTGTTTAGATACTTGATCGAGCACCACGATCACAGCGGCTAACACATACCAAGTAAATGCAATTTTATGGAACTGATATTTAAACAAACTCACGTCGCTCACCATCACCTGTAACGTTTTTTACGCAGCGCTCGCAAATTTCGGGGTGTTCACTATGCGTGCCTACATCCTCACGGAAGTGCCAGCACCTCACACATTTTCGCTGCTGCGATTTGACTAGTTGCACGGTTATACCGGGAATATCAGTTGCCTCGCCAACGTTATTGCCCGACTCCCGTTGCAATTCTGCCTTAGAGGTAATCAAAATAAAACGCAGCTCATCACCTAAACGCTGCAACTGTGAATAGTGTTCGTCGGAGCAAATCAATGTCACCTCAGCAGTGAGCGAATTGCCGATATCTCCCTCTCCTCGCCGCCTCTCGAGAACCCTGTTTACAGCGGTTTTCACTTTCGCTACATACTGCCAAAAACCATCGTCCAGTTCAGCGCCGGCCGACAATTTGGGTAGATCGAACCACTCGCTGGCAAACACCGGCAAGCTGCGATCGCCAGGTATTTCGCGCCAGGCTTCATCGGCGGTAAACGATAAAATGGGGGCCACCCAGCGCACCAATGCCTCGACAATAGCGTATTGCGCGGTTTGAGCCGAGCGCCGACCACGGCTATTTTTGCTCATGGTATAGAGGCGATCTTTAACAATATCTAGATAGAATCCGCCCAAATCAACCACGCAGTAATTATGGATTTTTTGGTAAATTTGATGAAAGCTGTAGTCGTTATAGTGAGCGATAATTTCGCTTTGTAAACGCGCACAGCGGTCGAGTACCCACTGATCGATGCTCAACAGTTCATCGAAAGGCAGGGAGTGCTGCTGCGGAGAAAATCCACTGAGGTTAGACAATAAATAACGCACCGTATTGCGGATGCGACGATAGGAATCAGCGGTGCGTTTGAGTATTTCTTCGGACACATTCATATCACCGCTAAAATCGGTGGCCGCCACCCACAAACGTAACACATCGCCACCCAATTCGTTCATCACTTTTTGCGGCGCCACGGTATTGCCCAAGGATTTTGACATCTTTTTACCCTCGGCATCCATGGCGAAACCGTGAGTTAACACCTGTTTGTAAGGCGCATTGCCATACATGGCCATGGCGGTTTTTAATGATGACTGGAACCAGCCCCGGTGTTGATCTGAACCTTCGAGATATAAGTCTGCGGGGCAGCGGAGTTCTTCGCGCTGTTGCAGCACCGAAAAATGCGTCACCCCCGAATCGAACCATACATCCAAGGTGTCGGTCACTTTTTGATAGTGTTCACTGTCGCTGCCCAACACGCTTTGCGGCTCTAACTCGAACCAGGCCTCCATACCCTTTTTCTCGATCAGCTGGGCAACTTTCTCGATTAGAGCGGGGGTATCGGGATGCAGCTCTTGGCTTTCGCGGTGCACGAACAGGGTAATCGGTACTCCCCAAGTGCGCTGACGCGACACACACCAGTCCGGGCTGGATTCAAGCATGGAACGAATGCGCGCCTCCCCCCAAGTTGGCACCCAGCGAATGTCATCCACCGCCGCAGTCACCTTCGCCAACAACGATTTTTCTGTCATGCTTATAAACCACTGCGGCGTCGCCCTGAATATCAGCGGTGACTTGGTTCGCCAGCAGTGCGGGTAGCTGTGCACAAACTTTTCTTGATGTAACAAAGCGCCGCGACTCTCGAGCAGCGCTATTATCTTAGGTTCCACTTTGTACACATGTTCGCCGGCAAAGGTTTCCACGCGCTCGCTGTAAACGCCGTTTTCATCCACGTAATTTAGAGTGCCGATACCGTATTTCGCGCCCACTGCAAAGTCGTCTGCACCGTGATCTGGCGCGGTGTGCACGCAACCGGTACCCGCGTCGGTGGTGACGTGTTCACCCAAGATCACCGGCACCGTTTTCTCGTAAAACGGGTGCTTTAATTGCAGGTGTTCCAATGCTTTTCCGGGAAAGCTTGCCAAGCGCTGCAATTCTTGCAGATCACAGCGCTCGGCCACCGATTCCATCAGCGCCTCCGCCACCACCAAGCGCTCCTCCCCCGATTGCAGAAGCAGATACTCTAGGTTGGGATTAAGGCTAACCGCCTGATTAACCGGCAAGGTCCAAGGCGTGGTGGTCCAGATAACCACAGAAATGCTGCCGTGACCGCCAAATTGGCCCACGCGTTTCTCAAAATCGGCTTCATCCCGCAGCGCAAATTTTACGTCGATAGAAAAAGACGTTTTATCGCGGTATTCCACTTCAGCCTCAGCCAGAGCTGAACTGCCCACAACGCTCCAATACACCGGCTTAAAGCCTTTCACCAAGTGACCGTTTTCGACAATTTTGCCCAAGCCACGCACAATGTTGGCTTCGGTGTTGAAATCCATAGTGAGGTAAGGGTGCTGCCAATCGCCCAAAATTCCCAGGCGAATAAAGCCCTCCTTTTGTTGCTCTACTTGTTTTGCCGCATATTCACGGCATTTTTTGCGAAAGGTGGCTTGATCCACTTTAAGCCCAACCTTACCCACCTTTTTCTCAACATTGTGTTCAATCGGCAAGCCGTGGCAGTCCCAGCCGGGTACATAGGGAGCATCAAAACCACTCAGGGTTTTCGATTTAATAATAATATCTTTGAGGATCTTGTTAACTGCATGACCGATGTGAATTTCACCGTTGGCATAGGGCGGGCCATCGTGCAATATAAACTGTTCGCGGCCTTCGCGCGCCTGGCGAATTTGTTGGTAATAATTTTCTTGATACCAGCGCTTTAAAATTTCCGGTTCGCGCTGAGATAAATTCGCTCTCATAGCAAACTGGGTTGCCGGTAAATTCAGGGTCGATTTGTAATCGGTCATGATAGTTGTGTTCAGTGGTGTTTTTGAAAAAAGTTTTTTGCTTGCTCGATGTCGGCAAACACCTGTTTTTTTAAAGCATCGTAGGATTCAAAACGCATTTCACGGCGAATTTTGTGCCTAAATGTCACCGCGATCCGCCGGCCATACAGATCGCCGCTAAAATTTAGTAGGTGGGTTTCCAGCAACGGCTTTATGCTGCCGGTTACGGTGGGCCGCACCCCAATATTGGCCACTGCGGGGTAGGCTTTGCCATCGAAGGTGACATCGACGGCAAACACTCCCTGTATCGGCGTTTTGCGTTTTCCCAAATTTAAATTGGCCGTGGGGAAACCCAGCTGTCTTCCCAACTGATTCCCATAAATTACCCGCCCGGTCATTGCGTAATCGTAACTCAGCAACTCGCTGGCTGCTGCAAAACGGTTCTGCTGTAACAAACTGCGGATGCGCGTGCTGCTAATGCGTTCGCCAGCCAGCTGCTGCGTAGGCGTATCGCTCGTGGTGAAGCCCCACTGCTTGCCACTGGTTTGCAGCATCGCAAGATCACCTTTGCGATCGCAGCCAAAGCGAAAATCATCGCCCAATACCAAATGCTTGATATTCATCGCATCCACCAACAGCTGCTCGACAAATTGCGCCGCTGAGAGCCCGCGAAGCCAGTGGTTAAACTTGAGGCACACCACGACATCAACACCGTGCGCAAAAAGCATTCCGACTTTTTCACGCAGTGAACTGAGTCTTGCCGGCGCATTATCTGCGGCAAAATATTCGCGCGGTAGCGGTTCAAAAAACATCACTACTGACGGCAAGCCGCGTTTTTGTGACTCTTTTATAAGCGCTTTGAGCAGTGCTTGGTGGCCGCGATGAACGCCGTCAAAGGAGCCCAGGGTAAGACCACAACCGTTCTTGCAGCGGGAGCCGAAGGCTCGCAATTGATGAATACCGTGAATAAATTCGGGTTGGTTCATATGCTCAGATGACATAAAAACCGCAAGTATACAGGAGGTGGCCGCCGCTTGAACATTCGGCACAAGGTATTCGCACAATCAGTGAACTTTTAGATGTCGAAACCGCAGTCCGACCGCAAATAACACCGCGCTATAGGTCAATAAACCAGCGCCACAAAGTAGCCCCACTTGCAAGGTTCTGCGCCACCACGACAACATTGGAAACGCATCGAGCACGGCCATTGTGGCAATCAAAGCAGCCACCATGGCGAGGTTGGCGAGCAGCAATTGCACACCAAAGCGGCGCCAACCCGGGCCGGGCTGATAAACCCCTTGCCGCAATAAGCCCCTGAGTAAAAGACCCGCATTAAGAAAGGCCGAGCAGGCAGTGGCCAGAGCCAAGCCCACGTGCCCTAACTGCCAAATAAAGTGCAGCGGCACGACAAATAGCAGGTTGAGTAACATATTTACCACCATGGCAGTAATGCCAATTTTTACTGGCGTTTTGGTATCTTGGCGCGAATAATATCCGCTGGCGAGTACCTTAATTAACATAAATGCAATCAGCCCCAAGGCGTAGGCCTTCAAACTGTAGCTGGCCATGTAAATATCGTCAGCCTTAAATTCACCGTATTGGAACAAGGTAAAAAGCAAGGGCTCGGCAAGAATCACCAAAGCGCAGCTGGCGGGTACCGCGATTAATAACACCATGCGCAGGGCCCAGCCCATGGTTTGGCTATAGCCATCGTCACCCCGGGTATGCTGCCGGGATAAACTGGGCAATATAACTGTGGCTATTCCCACGCCAAACACGCCCAGGGGCAGCTCGGTCAGACGATCGGAAAAAAATAACCACGACACACTGCCATTGGGGAGTTGCGTGGCAATCATAGAGTCCAGCAATAAGTTGATTTGGCTCACCGATACGCCAAACATTGCCGGGGCCATCAGACGCAGTACTTTTTTTACCGATTCGTCTTGCCAGTCCACCTTGGGGTGCGGCAACAGCCCCAAACGCAGTAAAAAGGGCACCTGAAACAATAATTGGACTGCCCCGGCAATCAGCACACCCCAAGCGAGGGCGTACACCGGCTGCTGCAGCATCGGCGATACCACCGCAGCCGATATAATTAACACGATATTTAAAAACACCGGCGTAATTGAAGGCACGGCAAACTGGTCGTAGCTGTTGAGAATCGCTCCAGCTAAACCGGTCAGAGAAATAAGCAACAAATAGGGGAAAGTGATGCGCAATAAGTCTGTGGTAAGTGCAAATTTCTCTGGGCTTTGCAGCAAAAAACCCAAACCGAAAATTGCGGTAAATACCGGCGATGCAATAACTACCAGCACCGTCAACCCAAGTAGAGAAAGCCCCAAACAGCCCGCCACATGGTCGATAAGATGGCGCACCGCCGCCAGCGAGCCGCGCTCGCGGTACTCGGACAACACCGGCACAAACGCCTGTGAAAAAGCGCCTTCTGCGAACAAACGGCGCAGGAAATTGGGAATCTTGAACGCGAGAAAAAATGCATCCGCCGAGTCCCCTGCGCCGAGAAAACGCGCAAACAAGATGTCGCGCACTAAGCCCAGCACGCGCGACATCATGGTCATAGAGGCAACAACTGCCCCAGACCTCAGCAAACCGCGCCGCTTTGCCGTTTCTACACTGGTATCACTCAAAAGATTTCGCCCTAGACCTTAATCTAAATTCCGCGGATAAATTATCCTAAATAAATCAGTTGAATCTACTGCGGGCGGCAATTGAGCCAGAAACGGCTAAAAAAGACAAATAAAAACCGGCGGCGTTTTTATTTTAAGCTAAACCGTAAAAAATCCGTTGCTTCTAAAATGCCCACAAGACGGCTTTGATCGGTAACGTATAAATAATTTAAATTGTTATCGAGAACTAAGTTACAGGCAACCTGTGCATCGGTAGCGAGG
>JAHQVY010000009.1 GCA_019634095.1 Cellvibrionaceae bacterium | reverse complement strand
CGCGGCAAGCGATGCCCACTTTACTGACACATATTACTTTCAAAGCCAATACCTCAATAAAATCACGGACAACGCCCAATGCATTATTACAGGTAACCCTCGGATACCACGCCCTTTACAAAACCCGCAATGGCGAAACTGGCGCCTCTGAAACGTTTCCAGTCCACAGACTACCGAACCACACAGCGAGCTCCACCCCTAATCGATGCAGTGCTTCAAACCTTGTTGTAAACCACTCCCGCTAGAATCTAAACCTTATAAAAACGTCCTACTCACCAAGCGGTAGCAATTAGTTACTTTACATTTCACAAACCAATCCACGCCATTAGTGCTGTTAAAAACATCCCGCCCCATTCGCCGATGTTAGAAAACCTCATTACACCAACCCTAAACCCAAGCACCGAGAAACACCCGCTTGAACAATTTTCGTCGCTGCAGACACTCTCGAGAAACCGCACAACCTACCGATTTCTTTAAGATAAGGTTTACCGTGTAACGTGCCGGTTAGCGCCCTACGAACACTTGCAGCACTGTTGGATTTTATAGCTGTAAGCGCCTCTCTAAACTTGGTTTACGCGATGCCAGTGACAACAATTTAAAAATCGCTCTCCTAAGCTAGGCGCCACTTCTTTAGGCGCCACCTCTTTCTCGGCTGATTATGTTTTCTTAGGTCGTTCCCTACTATTAGCCTATTAACCTATTAACCCATTAACCCTAATTAGGCAATTAGCCCTCATAAACCTGCTAGCCCATTACCAGCACCCAACCGCTGACGAGCAATCAGAAACTGCGTAATTAACATTTAAAACTAATTAGAGGACAACTAACCGTCTAAATTCAGGCCGTATTATCGAAAACAACTTTGACTAGAGGCTTTACCGTGCACTGTTAAATTATTTCTAATCTGTGTCGACGCGCGGCGTCTACAGTGAACCTTACCTGACATAGGCATTATACATTAGACGGTTGTACCCGCCCCAACCCGCAATAGTTAACCGGAACAACGATTGATACAGCGAAATCAATAAGCAGATAACCCATTAATTGCGCACAAGAGAGCGCGGCGACCCACGACATTACAAACTTTACTTTTACGCCCAATAACGCGGCTGAATTCGCCTTTTCCCGCCACACCTACAAAACGGCTGGCTAGTCTAACGCTTCACAGAAACTTTATCCACAACCTTTTAAAAAAAACATAGCTGAACTAATTCTATGCAACGACAGAGCTTAGTGCCTTGATATCTATAGACTATTTTGTCCACCTTGCCAGTAAATTATCTATGTTCAACCAAATGAGCAGATAGTGCCTGTGGATAACCTTGTGGATTTCTTTTTGATAAGCTGTCATTTCTCCGGTAAAAACGCGAAAAGCCTCCTGGCGCCGTTTAAATTTTCTTTCGCCTCATCCCACAAAGGATTTCCCGTTAAACATTGCTTGAATTTCTATTGAATTTTTAATAAAATCGCGACCCGGTTGCGGGGCTTCACAGCGAACGCCGTGACAGGCCATTTCTCTACGCCGCCTAGCCCCCAGAGATGTCGGTGGAAAATTAACTCAAGCCACTAGGAACGCATTATGAAAAGAACTTTTCAGCCAAGCCGTCTAAAGCGCAGCCGCAACCACGGTTTTCGTGCACGCATGTCTAGCAGCGCCGGTCGTAAAATTTTAGCTCGCCGTCGCGCCAAAGGCCGCAAGCGTTTAGCTGCGTAATTGAAAAGGAGTTGGGGTGAACGCTAGGCAATACTGCTTCAACAAGTCTAGCCGCCTCCTCAGCTCCCGAGATTTCACGGTCGTCTTCGATAACCCTCCCTTCAAAGTCTCTCACCCCCAGCTACTTGTTCTGGCCAAGCACGCAAATACCCCCCAATCTCGACTCGGCTTGGTTATCGGCAAAAAGAATGTAAAGCACGCTGTCCATCGCAATCGTTTAAAACGGCTTATTCGCGAATCATTCCGTTTGAAACAACACAATCTGCCCGCGATAGATGCTATAGTGCTGGCCCGACGCGGCGCTGACACGTTAAGTAACGCTGAACTCTTTTCTATCCTCGATAAGCTATGGACACGGGTTGCAAGAAAGGCCACCAAGTAAAAACACTCTCTGCTAGGCTCTGCCGTAGGGCGCTGTTATTGCCCATTAAATTTTACCGTTACTTTATCAGCCCCCTATTGGGCCCACGATGTCGCTTTGAACCGAGTTGTTCACGATTCGCTGAACAAGCAATCACCGAACATGGCGTGGTCACAGGCACTTGGCTAACCGTTAAAAGGCTCAGCCGCTGCCACCCCTGGGGAGGATGCGGTTACGACCCTGTCCCAACAAAGAAATCTAAAACCTCCTAAACGGTGTTTACTCACAATGATTTGGCTTAGAAACGCACTCATCGCGGCCATTGCAGTCGTGTCTTTCTTACTATTTATCGAATGGAACGAATTTCAAGAGCGGCATCAGGTCGAAATTTCCTCCTCTGAAGAAACCCTACCCAGCGCGAAGACGCTAAACAATGAAACCCAAGTCGCCGCCACCGGCTTGCCTTCCGAACCTGCGGGAAATGCCGTTGAGGAAATACCGCTGGCACCCGCTCAAAGCACCAGCACCAACGACATACCCCAAACCGCAACCACTGCGCCTCAGGCACAACTGGTGTCAGTGCTCACCGACAATTTGGAAATTAAAATCGATACCTATGGTGGCGACATCGTAAAAGCCGCCCTGCGCAAACATAAACTTAAACTCAAGGGCGAAGAATCATTTATCTTACTCAACCGCAGCGAATCACATACCTACGTAGCGCAATCGGGCTTGGTGGGTAATAACGGTACCGCCACCGGCAAGCAACGGGCAATCTATTCTGTGAAGCAAACTGAGTTTAAGCTCGAAGACGGCAGTGATAGCGTAATCGTCGACTTGGTCCACCAACAAAGCGAGGCGACGATCACCAAACGCTTCACCTTTAAACGCAACTCCTACATTATCGACGTCGAGTTTCTTATCGACAATAAATCCGCCGACCCTTGGCAAGCCAACTTATTTGCGCAAATTAAACGCGATAGCTATAAACCCGCCGCCAATCTTGGGCCCGGTATTCAGCCTTTTGTCGGCGCAGCTATTACCACCGACGAAACCAACTACGATAAATACTCCCTTGAAGACTTAGACGAAGACAGCGTAAAAACTAAAAAACAAGGCGGCTGGGTTGCTATGGTGCAACACTATTTTCTGAGTGCCTGGGTACCCGAGCAAAACATTACCAACAATTATCATCTGCGCAAACTCAACAGTCAGGATATTTATTTAATGGGCTTTACCAGCCAGCGCACCACCGTGCCGGCACACGGCCGCGGTAGCATCGCCGCTAAATTTTATGTAGGTCCCAAAAATATTCGCGTGTTAGAAAGCTTAGCGCCTCACCTCGACCTCACCATCGATTACGGTTTTTTATGGTTTATCGCCAAGCCGCTATTTTATGCCTTAGATTGGTTTCACTCACTCGCCGGAAACTGGGGTGTCGCAATTATTCTGCTCACCATGGTTATCAAGTTAGTATTTTTCTATCCTTCCGCACTGAGCTACCGCTCCATGGCGAAGATGCGCAAAGTACAGCCGCTAATGCTCGATCTCAAAGAACGCTTTGGTGATGACCGTCAAAAAATGTCGATGGAAATGATGAAGCTGTATAAAAAGGAAAAGGTCAACCCCGTTAGCGGGTGTTTGCCCATGTTGATGCAGATGCCGGTGTTTATTTCGCTTTACTGGATGATCATGGAAAGTGTCGAGCTGCGCCACTCGCCGTTTATTTTCTGGATTCAAGACCTAAGCGTCAAAGATCAATATTTTATTTTGCCTTTGGTAATGGGCGCGGCAATGTGGTTTCAGCAACGACTTAACCCAGCACCGCCCGATCCGATGCAAGCCAAAGTTATGCAGATGATGCCTTTTGTATTTACCGCTATGTTTTTGTTTTTCCCGGCCGGCTTAGTCTTGTATTGGGTGGTCAATCAAACGCTTTCCATTGCCCAGCAATGGGTGATCACGCGGCAAATTGAAAATGAAGGCAAGTAAGTGTGTCTAGCGATACCATCGTGGCAATCGCCACGCCCCCTGGGCGTGGCGGTGTTGGTATTGTGCGTATCTCCGGCCCACTCAGCGCCACCATAGCAAAACA
This sequence comes from Cellvibrionaceae bacterium, assembly GCA_019634095.1. Taxonomy (GTDB): domain Bacteria; phylum Pseudomonadota; class Gammaproteobacteria; order Pseudomonadales; family Cellvibrionaceae; genus JAHQVY01. The sequence continues at coordinate 1,343 of JAHQVY010000009.1, read as the reverse complement.
AATTATTGGGCTCTGCCCGGCCCCGCGCTATGCCCACTACGGTAACTTTACCAGTCACACGCAACAGTTACTCGACCGCGGTATCGCGCTATTTTTCCAAGCTCCCCACTCATTTACTGGCGAAGATGTACTTGAACTGCACGGTCACGGCGGCCCTGTCGTGCTCGACATGCTGGTGGCCAGCGCTGTTGCCATGGGCGCGCGATTAGCCAGACCCGGTGAATTTTCGGAACGCGCCTTCTTAAACGATAAACTCGATCTTAGCCAAGCAGAAGCCATCGCCGATTTAATTAATGCCGCCTCGCAACAGGCAGCCCGGCAGGCGATGAATTCACTCAGCGGCGAATTTTCCAAGCAAATACGCACACTCACCGACGCGCTTATTCAGCTGCGTGTCAACGTTGAATCCGCTATCGACTTCCCCGAAGAAGAAATTGATTTTCTCACCGATGGTCATATCGAGCGATCGCTGGAGCAAGTCATTGCGCAGCTTTCTGTGGTATTGCAAAAAGCGCAACAAGGTGTACTGGTCCGCGAGGGGATGAAAGTGGCTATCGCCGGCCGCCCCAACGCGGGAAAATCTTCCCTACTCAACGCCTTGGCACAACAAGATATCGCTATCGTTACCGACATCCCGGGCACCACCCGCGATGTGCTCAGCGAACATATCCATATAGACGGAATGCCATTACATATTTCCGATACCGCCGGTTTGCGCAACACTCGCGATAAAGTGGAACAAATCGGCATGGACCGGGCATGGCAAGCTTTTCGTCAAGCGGACCGCATCTTACTGTTAATTGACAGCAGCGACCCACAGCAACTCGACATAGATAAACACTGGCCCGAGTTTGTCAATGATCCGGAAATGCGGCGCAAACTGACCCTGGCTTACAACAAAATTGACCTCGATTCCGCACAGTATCAAGTGGCGCAACACCCGCAACCGGACTTAAGCACAGTTGCCATTTCTGCACACACCGGGCAAGGCTTGGCGCAGTTAAAAGCGCACTTAAAACAAGTGATGGGCTATACGGCTAATAGCGAAGGCAGCTTCAGCGCCAGGCGGCGCCATCTCGATGCCCTGCAATCTGCCGAAAAATTGTTGTGCCTGGGTCTACAGCAATTGCGCAGCCACAGCGCTGGCGAACTGCTAGCCGAGGACCTGCGCCACGCTCAGCAGTACCTCAACCAAATCACTGGTGAATTTAGCAGCGATGATTTATTGGGAAAAATTTTTTCCAGTTTTTGTATCGGCAAGTAATTCCCTCCCCCACACTTTTTTTTCTTTTAACCTAAATAAATCAGTTGGATCGTAGCGAGGGCGTTCAAGGGGCTGAAAT
>JAHQVY010000078.1 GCA_019634095.1 Cellvibrionaceae bacterium | reverse complement strand
CCTCTGTATAGCGGTACCTCTACATAGCGGTACCTCTACATAGCAGTACCTCTAGCGCCGTATTCGTTTTTTTCGACTTCACCAAGAGTAACTTGTGTTCGCGGTTAAAAATGTTTGTGAAACGCTAACGCTATAGATACTGCTCTAAACGCTTTTGAACCCAAAACTTTATGCAACGTTAGACTTAACATTAAAAAAAAGCTCGAGGCGAAAAAAATACATTACCGGTAACAAGCGTTTATTAGGTTAAAGTATTGCCAATTCCATTAAACTCCACTAAATCGCCAATACAAAAACGCTCGCGATGCAAAGCCATTGGCCGATTAAATTCGCGAGCCAAGGCCTGTGCGAATTTCTCAGCGCGAAGTGGCATAGATTCACAATACTTCCACACTTGATATACAAGCTGTAATTTAAATTGTTGGGACGGACCCTGACCATTCATTAAGTTGTCCGCACTTATCCTAAACTTGTAACCACACACGGAAGAAAAAATCCATTCTAAAGCCTGAGGCTTTATCTCAACGTGTTCAAATCGCGCCTGTTCTTCGGCACTGCGCCCGTCGGGACAATACCAGTAACCATAATCGGGCAATCGTCTTCGCCGTGCCCCAGCAACGCACCAATGCGCCACCTCGTGCAAGGCACTTGCAAAAAAATCTTCTCGGAAAATAATTTTTGCGGGAGTCTTATTTTCAGCCGGCAGATAAATGGGTTCTTCACCCCCGGCAACTAAAAGTGTGTCATACTCTAAACTTAACTCCGCGCCGAAAGCCGCGACCAACCGCTGACAGCAGAAATGTTTGTCATTTTGAACTTCAAACGGCATTAAATGTTCTAAACTGTTTATTTAGGTGATTAAAAATTAGTTCACTATTACTTTAAGGTTAAGTAAGAGTAAGTTTTAGGGAAAATACTACATCTGGGTATTGCGTTCAAAGAAAAGAGCATATACTTTATTTATTGGTGATTCCGCAATCATCTGCCCCGCAAGCCCATTTCCGCGGCTGGAGCGGGATATCTACCTAGGAGGTCGTACTGTGAATACCTCAAATGACGATCGCAGCATGGACAACGTGATCGATATCTTCTCTGGGAAACCCTATTCCTCCCTCAGCGACTCACGCATCATTCGCCTCGCCCCCGAACTCGACGGTCTAGAAATGCTGTACTCCAACGAATCAAGCGGAGAAAAGTTCTACAGCCTGAAGGTTTTGTGTTGGGCTCTGCTGGCAAACGGTGAAGTCGTGGGCTTGGTGCCGTGGTTAGACGACATTGTCGCCTGTCCCGACATCGAAGACCCCCTAAATGGCATGTGGGAAGGTTACTACGACCCGGGTATCGACGAACTGTTTTTTGAACCGCCTATTCACAAACTCGTCGAACTTGAAGCAGCAGCAGAGTACTACGATTCTGCATACGACAAACCCACCGACATCATGCAAGAAGTGCCCGACGCGATCGGCACACACGTGGTGCTCGCGGACAAGGGCTTTACCAGCCTTATCTTACAGGAAGTTGTCAGCTGGAGGTTGCTCAACGATGGCACTGTATACGGCATGATCGTCGACGAAAGCAACGTAGAAAGCACGCCAGTATTGCCAGGAGACTCTTGTTTGTACCCGGCGCAACAAAACGGTAAGTTTCGATACTTTTTTCAACACCACATCGCAAACAAAATTAAATCCGAGGACCCAGAAGCCTTAGCAGCTATATCGCTATTAGTGGATGAATCATCCCAGGGACTTTAATTACGCCCATTAACTCTGAATCCAATGACAGGCACTTACACCGGGAAGCTAGCAAACTCCAGAGCTCAGAAAGCGCAGCGAAGTAAAGTCTAGCTATCCAAAAACTCAACTCCCGACCGTGGGCTTTCGCCAATAGCCAAGCCCACGCTCCGCCCATCCCACTTAAACCGCTCTTTTAAGGCTCACGCAAATGAGGCCAAAACTCAAACAAAAGAACGCATACCAATTGCCATTGACACCAATAACCCTTAACACTGAAGGGTTAAGAGCTTGCCAATCGTTGTTATATCGGCAAGCCACCACAGCACGATACAGCCGCTTTAGTTAAGGCGACGCTACCTCCACAAGCAAAACCCATGTGGTCATAGGGACTAAATCTCAGGCAGCGGGACTATAGCACACATAGCCTGCCAACAGCGGCGATTAGGCTCCACCTTTTCTTACAACAAAAATGAACTGATCGCCCTCTTCTTGCAGCGATTCCAAGTGGTGCCCCAAAAACTCACAAAATTCAGCAATATCTTTTTTTGTGGAAGGATCAGTGGCAACTAAGCGGATATATTCACCGGCGCCGGCATCGCGAACCGCGCTGTGCAGCAACATGACGGGCTCAGGGCACTTTAAGCCCACTGCATCCACTAGGCTTGAGGGCTTGTTCATACGCATAATACTTTGTTTTGTCATCCATTTTAGAAGCAGGTGCCGGCGTTATTTTATGGCGAAAAATTCAACCGTGCCGCCCCAGAACCCACGCAACGGACATTAATCCGCCGGCGACTGTTTTTCGAACGCTTCTTTCGACATCAGATTCACCGAGCTGGTCGCCTCATCGTACACCAAGAGCACGCTGCCTTGTTCCACCAGGGGCCTTAAATTGTCGACCTTTTCAGCAAGGCTTAACTCCTGCTCACCGTAGTCAGTGCCTTCGCGAATAATAAAAGATTCTAACAAATTGCGCAGAACCTCGCTTGTTAAACGTTGCGGGGGAATAACCATAATTCATCCACCTTGTGTAGGTTTGAGCTGAGTACAATTTAATGTGCAGTAAACTCGATGCGAAATGGCAACGGATGACTTACCGCCGGCGACTGTAGCAGTTTACTCTGATGAACTGAGCACTTAAACTCCCGGCCACCCCGAAAGCGGGAGAAACCCCAGTTACGAGAAAAGGCCTGCAGATGCAATTTGGATTCACAATAACAATGATGTTGAGCAATTCCCCAAGGAATCATCCAATGAAGATAACGAGAGCGGAACCGCAACGCAAAGCCCTTAAGCCAAGTGGACTTTGCGGTGCAATTGCCGGCCGAGCCGCGGCATGCAAGGCATTGTTCAAGCGCTTGAATAGGCTGTTCTCAACGCTAGCAGCAACAAAGTATGCATGCGCACCTGCCGGTTGTGCTTTACTGGAGGAGCCGCGGCTCCAAGTTGGAATACCCCCTTAAAACATCTTGAAGTCCAATAGGAAATGAGCTTTAACCCGGGCTTCGCGGGGCAGACGACTCGTGCTTATCAAGCATATGGCCAATTTCGAGATCGATTGCTTTGGTGGAAATATGTACTTCATACAGCGAACAGAGCAACGAAATAAGTAAAAACACCAGGCTAGCACCGAACAAAATTTGGCCTGCAAACTGCCACCGCAAAAACAGGGCAAACATTGACAGCGTACAGAGAACAAAAGACAACACGCCCGTGGCTTGCATCATGCGAATAATTTTTAAACGCACGCGAAAATTTTCAACTTGGCGATGATAAATATCGCTGCGTTTCACCCTGGGTATACCGCTCAACTGACGGATAACACCAGTGAGTGTTAGAAAGCGGTTGGTGTATGCAAGCAAGAGCAGTGAAATCGCTGGAAACAATAAGCTTGGCGTTGTTATCGGCATTTCCATAGATTGAAACTCGTTACGTGGATATCCACGCCAATATACAACAAGCCAGTGAACTTTAAGGGGTAGTTTTTTTCGTTGCCCTTCAAATACTATAGTTTTATAAATACTGGGCAAATAATTCATACCGGGGAAGCCTATGTTTAAGTCCAAGCACATACCTACGTTGAGGGGCGACCCCAGGCAACACAGTTTAGCGACCCACTACAACTCAACAAATGGAAAAAGTAGCGCGAGCGGGGCTGCTATCGGTAACTCAAGTGCGCGGCCCTTGCAACTCGTTTTGCGAAGCCGCTCGCATAGAAATACACCAGCATCGGCGTGCAGCCACAACCGCTGATCTGGCCGGTTAAATTTGCGGCACTCGTCAAGATAACCAGCGCGTCGAGCTTGTGTAAACGATTTGAGAGGCTACCCTAGCATCGCCAACAAAGAACTGATTCACCTATGTATCACAACTATTTTGGATTAACGGAACCCGCATTCTCCATCGCGGTGAATCCTCACTATTTATACATGAGCCGGCAGCACAAGGAAGCACTAGCCCACCTAATTTATGGCGTGCAAGGCGGTGGCTTTGTATTACTTTCCGGAGAGGTGGGTACCGGCAAAACCACGATCATTCGCTGCTTATTGGAACAACTGCCCGCGAATACAGATATCGCGATTGTGCTGAATCCCATGGCAAAAGTCATGGATATGCTCTGCGCCATCTGTGAAGAGCTCGGTGTTAAATTAGATAGTCCCTCTCCAAACATGAAACACCTCACCGATGCCCTCTACGCTTACCTGTTAAATAACCACCGAAAAGGGCGCAATACCGTGCTGCTTATTGATGAAGCACAGCTCCTGCCCGCCGACTCCCTGGAGCAAATTCGCCTACTCACCAATCTCGAAACAACCACCCAAAAACTGTTGCAAATTATCCTAGTGGGGCAACCAGAGCTGAATGAGCTACTCTCAAACCCGCGTATGCGCCAACTTTCACAAAGAATTACAGCTCGCTTCCACCTCAAGCCACTAAACGAGAGGGAAACCCGCGCCTATATTGTTCACCGCCTGCGTGTGGCAGGCATCTCGGAAGGTCGCAACCCCTTCCCATCGGCCATTATCAAGCGTATCCACAGTTTCACCGGCGGCATTCCTCGCTTGATTAATATCGTATGTGAACGCTCGCTGATTGGCGCCTATGGTCGCAACAAAACTACGGTCGATAAAGAAATCTTCGACATGGCCAAACAGGAAGTCGTCGGCAATATCAGTCAGTCGAAAAGCCCCTATGCCACTCAGTACTGGCGCAAAACGGCAGCCATAGCGAGCTCCATAGCCATTGTGCTCAGTCTAGTCGTGCTTTACTTTTTACTGTCTGATGCAGAGCTGGAAGCGCGTTCTCTTAGTGCTCCGGAGCCAATTAACGCCGGTGTGCCGCTACCGGGGCCCACCCTCGATAATGAGAAATCGCAGCTTTCTAAAGCCAAGCAGCCTAACGCTGCGCCGCAGAGTATGGCGTCAAACACCATCCGCGAAGCCACCTCAGAGCCGCCCCCGGCGGAGCCATCGAGTTATTTTTTTACCGACTTCAACTCCGCGCAAATTCAGTTAATTAAGTACTCGGGCCACAAAAGCAAACATCAGTCGCGCCCCTGCTGGAGTCTCAGCAAACAGCGCATAACCTGTGAGGAATCGAAATTGAGCACCTGGGATGAGCTGAGTAAAATTAATCGCCCCGCTGTGCTGCGGTTTACAACCGCTGAAAAGTTTCTCTCATTTGCAATACTAATCGGTATCAAAGAACGTTCTGCCTTGCTACTAAAGCGCGATAACAGTCAACAAGCAGTCGAACTTGCGGAACTGGGCCCGTTATGGACCGGAGAAGTGTTTTATATTTGGCAACGTCCGCCAGGCTTCGAAGTACCGCTTGGAATTGGCTCCCGGGGCACAACGGTTAAGTGGCTGGCAGAACGCTTCGCTATACTGGATGATCAACCCGAAGCCTTGACCGACCGGGATTTTAACGCTGCATTGGAAGAACGTGTGAAAATTTTTCAGAGACTGCACAACTTAAAAGACGACGGACTGGTGGGGCGGCAGACCTTGCTGCGCGTAAACGAAGCGCTCGGACTCGACACACAATTGATTAAAGATTTTTAAACGAAAAGTAAATGTTATGTCACTGATTCTCGATGCTCTAAACAAGGCAGACAACGAGCGCAAGCAAAAGCAAGAGGAACTGCCAGGCATTGCCACTGCCCACGACAGCTTCCAGGCCTATCAAGGAAAACCAAAACTCAAAACCACTTGGTTACTGGTGGGTGCCGCATTTTTAGTGTTATTACTTATCGTGGTATATTTTTTGGGTCGCTCGGCAAATGGCACCACAAACACCACTAAAGCTGAGCTTAACTCGCAACCATCGACTAATCTCGAAAACCGGCAAGCTTCACCGACCACCGCCACTTTGCGGGCAGAAGCAAAGTCGCCGCCGATTCAAGCCCAGACGAAAACGCGCCCCGACAACAAACTTCCCGGATTGGCAAACCAAAATACCGCCGCTGCATCACCCGATAGCATAGATTCGGCGCAACAAACTAAACAACTTATTGCCCAGCAGTACGCAAAAATAGAAAGGCAGAAAAACCGCAAAGCAAATGAAGACCTACAGAAAGAGAATGACATTGGTGAGCTTTATCAAAGTGCCCAAAGAGCACCGCAACAAGTCACAGAGCGCCCATATCAAAGCAGCGAGCCCAGTTCTAATATAGCGGCAGCTAAAACCGCAAAAGACAGTATCCATTACTACACCGATATTGGCAGCGTAAGGGAGATGAGCTATTCCATGCAGCAAAAAATCCCTACCTTGATGTACCAAAATCATAGCTACCACCAGGGTGGACGAAGCACAATCACCATCAACGGCAAAACAGTGCGCAAAGGCGGCCAAGTAGCCCAGGGGGTAACCATTGACGACATTTTTTCCGATGGCATCATTCTTAAATTCCAAAATCAGAAATTTAAAATGTTGGCCTACAGCAGCTGGGTAAATATGTAATTTCAGGGCCTGTGCTTGCGTGCCGGCCAGGCCATGTGATCGGCAGCCTCCGCGAATG
>JAHQVY010000077.1 GCA_019634095.1 Cellvibrionaceae bacterium | reverse complement strand
TCGAACCTGTCTGAAAGGTTACTCCGTTTCAGCAGCATTCTTTATTTCAGTGTAGTAAAGTTTTTAAAAAAAAGTGGTGCGATTAATTACGCTTTGATAGAAATTGTCGGGCAAAAGCCTGCAACATATTGTACGCAATCTGTAAATTTGTTTAGCGCGTGATGTTTTTATTCTTGTCTTGTTAAGCGCCGCTAACAAAAGTGGCGTTTAACTGCAGAAACTTGCATAAAAAGTGATTGAGAGCAGGGTGGGTGCAACCAATTAATCAGCGTAAACCACGATTGGTTGTGCTTTTTCGCACTATGCGCCGCGGCAATTGAGCGGGGTAAATTGAGGATTAAGTTTGAGATACTGAATGATGGCAAAAATCAGAGGTGTCGCGCTGACTGGAACCGATTACTTTCCGCAGCGAGGCGCTTGAGCATGGAGACTAGGTTTCTGCTTAAGTATTGGCGCCGCGAGCTTCCAGTTTCTGTACGACTTTAAATACCCCCGCAGCGCAAGCATTTTGGGCTTGGCTGTGTTGCTCTGCCTCAAATAGCCTGGCTGTTGCGCCCCGCCAATAAAAAAATGATGTTCGCTTAAAACCTAAAAAATCAAATGCTACGGTTATGTAACGTAAACGTAAACGTAAAGGTAAAGGTAAACCTGCAAGTATGCGGGCAGCTTAGATATAGAAAGGATATCCCCTGTTTAAACCGACCTGCCGAGAAGCGGGTCAAGGGGGCCAAGCAAGAAGTACCGATTCTATAGTTGCGTTTATAAATGCGGTCATGATTGCTGTCTCCACCCGAGACCTGCGGCAGAGATATAGCGGGGAAATATTTCTTCAGCTTGGAATAAGCGCGTTGGCTATCAATGGCCGCCGAGCTAGCTAAATTATTTGCTTCTCAGCGGCCAAGCGTTTCTATTTTGCCTTTTATGTGCGAGTGATTGAGGGCTTTGGCAGTGTAAGCCGCTTTGCTAAGCATTTTTTAGCGGTTTGTACTTCACCCGTTGCGGTTGCGCTTTATCTCCTTTTCTTTGAATTAAGTCTTGGTGATATTCGCTGTAGTTACCTTCGAAAAACACCGTTTCACTGTCGCCTTCATAGGCGAGTATGTGGGTGGCTACCCGGTCTAGGAACCAGCGATCATGCGAGATAATCAGTGCGCAACCCGGGAAGGCTAGAATGGCTTCTTCCAAGGCGCGCAGAGTTTCGATATCCAAGTCGTTAGAAGGTTCGTCCAGCAGTAAAAGGTTAGCCCCCTGCTTTAGGGTATTGGCTAAATGCAGGCGGCCGCGCTCGCCTCCGGAGAGTTCGCTAACGCGTTTTTGCTGGTCGGTCCCTTTAAAATTAAAGCGGCCAATATAAGCGCGAGAGCTCACTTCGTAGTTGCCAATTTTTAACATATCGAGCCCGCCGGACACCGCTTCCCAAACGGTCTTGTCATCTTCCAAATTTTCTCGACCCTGTTCAACATAGGCCACTTGCACGGTGTCGCCGAGACTAATTTCGCCTTGGTCTGCCTGTTCTTTACCGGCGATCATGCGAAACAATGTGGATTTCCCAGCGCCGTTGCCGCCGACGATGCCAACAATGGCGCCCTTGGGTACGGAGAAACTGAGATTGTCCACTAGCAGGCGTTCGCCAAAGCCTTTGCAAACATTAGTGAACTCGACGATCTTATCGCCCAAGCGCGGCCCGGGGGGAATATAAATTTCGTTGGTTTCATTGCGTGACTGAAACTCCTGGGATTGCATTTCTTCAAAACGCGCCAAGCGCGCTTTGTTTTTCGCCTGTCGGCCCTTGGGGTTCTGCCGCACCCAGTCCAGCTCGGCCTTCATGGCTTTTTCGCGTGCAGCTTCTGCCTTGGCTTCTTGGGCGAGGCGTTTTTCTTTGGTTTCTAGCCAAGTGGAATAATTGCCTTCATAGGGAATGCCGCGACCGCGATCGAGTTCGAGAATCCAGCCTGCGGCATTGTCCAGAAAGTAGCGGTCATGCGTGATGGCGACCACGGTGCCAGAAAAATTCACTAAAAACTGTTCCAGCCAATAGACAGACTCTGCGTCCAAGTGGTTGGTTGGCTCGTCCAGCAACAGCATATCGGGGCGGCTTAATAGCAGGCGGCACAGGGCAACGCGGCGTTTTTCACCACCCGAAAGGGTGGCAATGTCAGCTTCCCAAGGCGGCAGGCGCAGAGAGTCCGCCGCCATTTCTAAGGTATGCTCCAGGTTGTGTGCATCCCAGGCTTGGATAATGTCTTCCATGCGCGCTTGGCGCTTCGCCAGCGCATCGAAGTCGGCGTCGGGCTCGGCATATTCGGCGTAAACTTTATCGAGTTCGGCCAATGCGTCCACCGCTTCTTGCACCCCTTCTTCCACGTTGCCGCGCACATTTTTTTCCGGGTTTAGCTGGGGCTCTTGGGGTAGATAACCCACTTTGATATCTGGCATCGGTCGCGCTTCACCGATATAGTCTTTATCGATACCGGCCATAATGCGCAATAATGTGGATTTACCCGCTCCGTTCAGTCCCAGAACACCTATTTTTGCACCCGGGAAAAACGATAGAGAGATATCCTTTAAAATTTCGCGTTTTGGAGGCACGATTTTGCCCACGCGATTCATCGTGTATACGTACTGAGCCATGAAGTTCCTCTGATGGTGTAGAAGTGAAATTGGTCTTGTCAGCGCAGCGCTGAACAGTTGGTGGCGAACGTTACTCCAAGCCATCGCGATTTTCAAATGTTTAAAAATCGCGGCGGCGTATGCTGGCAAGGGGGGCTCAGCTGCGGTTTTTGGTGGCCGACAATTTGAACTGAGTTACCGCTACTATATACTTAGCCGCGCTCGCTTGGAGCCAATGCAAGGCGCCACTGTATAAAAATGTGCACATTGGGCATTAGCGAGTATAGGGTGGCTGCTCATAAGTTCTCCCTGGGGAACGCTTTGGTCGGCTTTTCGGAACATGGCACTGTGGCAGACGAAAGCTGTTCGCGGCATTTCTAAGTGAGATACCCTCGGTTCTCCTGTACAATCGCGGCCCTTCTTTGTTTCACAATTGCCAACGTAGCCACGCTTTTTCTGTAGAGGAGACAACGATGTTTGACGAAAACCTAACCATTGCTGACCAAGATCCCGATATCTGGCAAGCCATACAAAATGAGGCCCGACGACAGGAAGAGCATATTGAGCTTATTGCTTCGGAAAACTACACCAGCCCAGCTGTCATGCAAGCCCAGGGTACCAAGCTGACCAATAAGTACGCCGAGGGCTATCCTAACAAACGTTACTACGGTGGTTGTGAACACGTGGATCAGGCCGAAATACTGGCCATTGAGCGGGCTAAGCAGTTGTTTCACGCCGACTACGCCAATGTGCAGCCGCACTCGGGTTCTCAGGCCAATTCCGCGGTTTATGCCGCACTGTGTCAACCCGGCGATACTATATTGGGCATGAGTCTCGATCACGGTGGCCACCTCACCCACGGGGCGAAGGTTAACTTTTCCGGCAAAATGTACAAGGCGGTGCAATACGGTATTGATCCCGATAGCGGCTTGGTAAATTACGATGATATCGCCGCTCTGGCGCGGGAGCATCGGCCTAAAATGATCGTGGCGGGCTTTTCTGCCTACAGTCAGGTGATGGATTGGCACAAGTTTCGGGCTATCGCCGACGAGGTAGGGGCTTACTTGTTGGTCGATATGGCTCATATCGCCGGTTTGGTGGCTGCGGGTGTTTACCCTTCGCCGGTTGCGGTGGCCGATGTCACCACCACCACTACCCATAAAACCTTGCGCGGTCCGCGGGGCGGCTTGATTTTGGCGAAAGCCAATGAAAGCGTCGAGAAAAAACTTAACTCTGCGGTGTTCCCCGGCGGGCAGGGCGGGCCTTTAATGCATGTTATAGCCGCAAAGGCTGTGTGCTTTAAAGAGGCGATGAGTGCAGACTTTAAAGCTTACCAGCAACAAGTGGTGCGCAATGCGCAGGCGATGGCGGCTACTTTTATGGAGCGCGATTTTAAAATTGTGTCCGGCGGCACAGAAAATCACTTAATGTTGGTCGACCTTATTGGCAAATCCTACACAGGTAAGGATGCGGATGCGGCGCTCGGTAATGCCAATATTACAGTTAACAAAAACGCCGTACCTAATGACCCGCGCTCTCCCTTTGTTACAAGCGGTTTGCGCGTTGGTACACCGGCGATCACCACGCGCGGTTTTACGGAGGCGGAAACTATTCAGTTGACCCATTGGATGTGTGATGTATTGCACGCATTGGAGCTTGAAGATGGCGGTGCAGCGAAAATCCGGGAAGTTAAAAGCCAAGTGTTGTCGCTGTGTGAGAAGTTTCCAGTGTACGTGCCGGCCGCGTAGTCTTTGGCTCGAGTAATCTCGAGATGAATTAATTGAAATGATAAGGTAAATACACCGGTGGATTCTAATCCCTTATTTGAACTAACACCGAGCCGCTCTACGTCCCAACAGGTCTTCGAGTATATTCGCGATGAAATTGTGGGCATGGAGCTGTCTCCAGGGGAGAAAATTCCCGAAAACTTATTGGCAGAAAAATTTGCCATTAGTCGAACCCCTGTGCGCGCTGCATTGGCTAAACTCGAATCTTTGGGGTTTGTTAAAGTGCTGCCACAGCGCGGTACTTTTGTTACCAAGTTAAGTATCCAGAAGATTCTCGAGGCGCGTTTTTTGCGTGAAGCCATCGAGGTAGCTGTGGCTTGCGATTTGGCCGAGGATTTTAAGCCCGCAGCAATTGAACGCTGTAACGAAATTTTGGTACAGCAAAAGGGGGTGGCGAAGAAAAACGATGCTTTAATGTTTCAAAAGCTCGACGATTTATTTCACGAGACCTTGGCGAATGCCACGGGTTTTCCGCGGGTTAGCGAGGTTGTAAAAGCCGAAAAAGCTCATATAGACAGGGTGAGAAAATTAAGTTTGACCGAATATTCTGGTCAATACGATCAGGTAATCGCCCAGCACAGCGAGATTTTAAAAGCGATTCAAACGCGCGATGCAGCAAAGGCAAAACTTGCGATGCAAAGCCATATGAGGGATTTGCTAACCTTCTTAGCCTTGGTGCCCGATAAGCACCCGGAATACTTTACGCAAGGGTGAGCTAATGCGTGGCACTAAAGCGCCTGTTTGCTGTTAGTACACTTTGCGGTTTAATTCAAGCCTACTGTTGCATGAAAATATCGGGTTACCAGCAGTAATGTTTTATAATGTCCCAAGAGAATTAAAAATGGCGGTGTCATCTTCGCAGCGTTGAGTGCAAGAAAAACGCTCAAATTCTTGGGAGTTTAATAAATTAAGCACGTTGCTCGGGAATATTATACAAAGAACCGTCCGAATTATTGGTCCTAATGGAAAATTAGCTGTATTGATGGCGGCTAATAATGCTGTAAAAAAGAGCAATTATTGCCTTATTTGGAGAAGGTTTAGGCTGCTTTCTCGCTCCAGTTTGAACTTTTTATGCAACGTTAGGGGAAACCGGGAACGTTAGGGGAAACCGGGAGTTAAAGGCTATCCAACACAAAAAATACCGTTCAGCTGTACGCTGTATCAATGGTACGGCAAATACAGCGGTCCATTATTACCCGCCAGTTTCCCGCAGCAATAAATATGTTGACTGCAATTTGCGAATTTGGCAAAAGATGGGGCTGAAGGTTGAGCCGGTTCCTTTCTATTTACGTGGCATGGTCAAAATGTTGTCCCGGCGCCGCAAAGACCAAGTTGTACTCAACTGGTTTGAAGACCGCCTAAATTATGAAAAGAGTCCGTTTTGGGAGTTTCTGCGCTGTTTGGCTATGTTGCTTGTGCTGAGATGCTGCTTCAAGCGTATTCACTGGGTGCGGCATAATTTTGCCGGCCACGATAGGTGGGCGTGCCGGTTCCGCAAAATCCTTGAATGGGTGCTAAAACACTTAGCGACTACCCGCATCACCCACCGCCCTCTGCATGGTTATACCTATCTTCCCCATCCCCTTTACCCGGTAGACTGCAGTTTACAGAATGAGCGTGATATTCGTTTTTTATATTTTGGCGCGATTAAGTCCTACAAAGGTTTAGAAGAATTGCTGCAGCACTGGGACCCAGCCGTTCCGATGCACATGGTGGGCAGCGGTGACGACGCCTTGCAAAAACGCTTGCGTAAGATAATCGAGGAGAGGGCTTTGACAGTGGATTGGCGGCAAAGCTTTATCCCCGATGCTGAGCTAAATCAATTATTGTCTCGCACGCAATGTGTGATTATCCCGCACCGGGAAGCCTCAATGATTGTCAGCGGTGCTGCCTACCATGCATTGAGTTGCGGTGCACAATTGCTGGTTAGGCAAGGAAGCTTCGCGACTTACTTGCAGGGAGAGCTCGGCGATGCGGTATCGGTTTTTAACAATGAGAACTTGTCTCAGGTGCTGGAATGCTTCGAGTACCGCGCAGCGGAAGGGGCTCGACAGCAAGTCGCGGCAAGCTTTGGCGATGAGTTGCTGGCAGATGGTTGGAGGCCGTTGCTGGAGGGAGGGAGTAAAGACCAAAAAAAGCCGCCTAATTCGCGAGAAGTTAAACGGCTTTGAGAGGTAAACTCAAAGATCGATAATCGTCGATTGGTACGCGATTGGACCCGTAGGTAAGCCAGTAGGCGAGCCGCCTGTGGGTTCAATACTCACCGCCAAACCATTGGCGGTGCTCAGTAGTTCGATAAGCGCCAGGGGAAGCGCGGTTTGCGATTGATAGTTCTCGCTGACGGGCAGCAAACCTAGGGACTTAGGATTACCCGACTCGGGTAAAACCCAAAGTTCGAATGCCTTGCCCGCTTGAATAGCAATTTCATTGAGCGCTTTCGCCTTGAGCTGACCGCTGCTGCTATCGAAGCTAACCAACCATTGGGGTTGGGCCTGTTCGTCGGAGAACAGCGCGACACTATCGACCCCGCCGGGTGCCTCGGGTTGTATCGCGGGCTTGGTTACTAGCATGGCGGCGAGCACAATACTTGCCGCTGTGGCGGAAATACCCCACCACCTTAGCGCCGGCACGGCGTTACTTTTTACCGGTAAGGCCACGGGTGTGTTATCAAAATGTAACTCGCTTTCCTGGAGAGGATCGTTCGCGGCTACTCCCACTACCCCCGCGATTTTTGATTCAATGCCCGCCCACAGGTTTGGCGGTGGTTCGCTCAATGGCTCCATTCTGGCGATGGGAGTGAGTCGTCTTTCCCACTTCCAAACGGTCACGCGTATGCGATGGGAATTACCCATTAGGTGCTCAAAGCGGTCTCGGGCTTTCCCCCGCAGCGTTCCGAGTACAAACTCTGCAGACAAACGCTCTATTAGTTCAGGATCGTTGTATTTCATTGTTAATGCACTGTCGCAGTAAAATCAAACCCCGTCGAATCCAGCTCTTAACAGTACCGAGCGGAGTGCCGAGCTTCTGGCTTAATTGTTCATGTGTGAGCCCATCAAAAAATGCCAAGGCTATACTGGTTTTTTGATTCTCTACGAGTTGATCTAAGCAGCCATGCAGTGCTTTCGCTTCGATAGCCGCGTCGATAAATTCCAGAGGGCCTTTGCCTTTGTCTACAAACTGATCGTCAATGGTGTCGGCCTCTTCGGTGTCAATTTCTCGCTTCATTTTGCGCATGCGATCAATTGCCCTGTAGCGAAGTATGCTCATCATCCAAGTTAACACGCTTCCTCGCTCCGAAATATATTCCCCTGCGTTGTACCAAATTTTGACGTAGGTCTCTTGCATCACCTCGTCGGCCAGATCGCGCCTTCGCATGAGACGCAGGGACACCGTGTAGAGCCGTTGAGAAGTCTGCTCGTACAGACTGCGAAATGCTTTCTGGTCCCCCTGCGCGGTCTGCCGTAGCAGTTGGCGCAAATTTTGTTGCTGAACCTCGGCATTGGGCTGATCCGTCATTGAGATGACTCCTCTTGACTTATCAATTTGCATTGACTGATTGGATTAAACGTTCTTTTTGCACATTTGGATGCGAATAAAATTTTTATTTTTTTTGCATCCAAGAGCAATACAGTGCGTATTTAGGCTGTGTAAACGATATTAATTCTTTGTACACGTCAGGACCACCGGCGGTGCCCGTGTATGTGAGAAAAGTACGAAAATAGTTCGTTTGTGTGGTTTAAGACGAAAACCCGCGGTTTTTGGACTGTATTTCTAAGTGGAAATGTGAGAATTAGTCCAGATTTTTTCAGGTAGTGGATCACAGATTAAGTCTAATCAGTCCATAGCCGACTCAATAGCGATGTTTCTTTGGGTCTGTTTACTCTTGTTTGAAGTGTTTATGAAGACATATTTAGCGATAAAAATGACTCTGCTCGGCTGCCTGCAACTGGTATCTCCGGCGAGTGTTGCGCTGGGAAATGACTGGCTTCCAGACAATGCCGATCAGGTTTTGCTCGAGTTGCCTCGCAATTATTCGCGATACAGCGAGGGCTTGTCGCTGGGTGAGCGCAGCGGGCAGCAGAGTGATCAAAAGGTAGCGGAGCTGATTAGGTACTATCTGGACATTGCACGAGACACAGGCGATGAGCGCTACCTGGGTTATGCCCATACTCTTGTGGCTGGTAGGGATAGCGCAGAAATTGATAGCGAGGCATTGATCTTGGCTTACGCTGCGCTTTTGCAGCGGGGCCATCG
>JAHQVY010000076.1 GCA_019634095.1 Cellvibrionaceae bacterium | reverse complement strand
TAGGCCTTATGAGCACGCCCCTAAGTGCCCTTGGCGGTGTTGCTCCGCCTTAAATAGAATGGCTATTCTGCGTTGTCGCGCCTTGCCAAGAACAAAAATTGACGCACTCCTAACACCTAAATCTCAAGTGTTTTGGGTATACATTTAAGGAGCCTGCGCGAATAACTTCCAGTTTTGACTTTATCTAAGCCCCGTTGCCGGTGTGGTAAAAGGAACAAACAGCGCGAGTATGTCACTCTTTTTACACCTAATTTACACCTAATTTACACCCAAGCAGCGAGACTTAACTCGGCGCCAAATCCTGGTATTTACTTCGTGCACGTCTCTTAGCTGCGGCTAGGATTCTAATTTAAATGTACCGCCGCGGCTTAGGTGTCGCCACAGGCACGCGCTCGGCTTTGCAGCTCTGCAAGAGCCCATCTTCTCCCCGCATTGGCCCCTAAATCAGTTCGCGGCCGCGTCTTTGATATCGAACTTGCTGTCAAGCGGGGCGGCTTAATTGCCCGCAAGTTCTTGTGTGCAAGTGTTATAGTGCCAATTAAAGGTGTAAGATCCCGCCGCGGCTGCGCCCGATGTGGGTGACTGGTGAATGTTCGGGTTATGATCTATGTTAAATGAGCTTGAATCATACGTGTTGTTCTAGCCTTGAGGGAGGCTGCGGTGTCTGTATCTGGATTGGATCATTTTAATGTTTGTGTTATCGGCGCAGGGGTTGTCGGTTTAGCGATTGCCAAAATGCTGTCCGATAAGTTCGATTCTATAGTGGTATTGGAGCGCGAAAAAATGATCGGCTCCGGTATCAGCAGTCGCAATAGTGAAGTGGTACATGCGGGTATTTATTACCCGACCGGTTCATTAAAAGCCCAGCTCTGCGTGCGCGGCAAACAGCTACTCTACGAGTTTTGCCAGCAATATAAAGTGCCTCACCGCAAAATCGCTAAATTAATAGTCGCCAGCCACGAACAGCAAGTCGAAGACCTGATTAAACTCAAGCACAAAGCCGAAGATAACGGCGTGCTCGACCTGCAGCAAATCGACAAACAAGGCTTGGCTGAGCGAGAACCCGAAGTTGCCGGCATCGCCGCACTATTTTCTCCCAGCACTGGCATTGTTGATGGCCACAGCCTGATGCTTGCTTACCAAAATTTCGCCGAGCAAAATGGCTGTTTAATCTGTCTCAATTCGATATTTCAGGCCGCAGAAAAGCACGGCGACGACTATATTGTCGATGTGGTTAGTGTGGGTGAGCGTTATAAGTTTAAGTGCGATATTTTGATCAACGCGGCCGGTCTCGATGCGCAGGCGACTGCGCGCTGTATAGAGGGTGTGGGCGAATTCGTGGCGCCGCCATTATATTATTGCAAGGGCAGCTATTTTTCATTGACCGGTTGCTCGCCGTTTAAGCATTTGATCTATCCAATGCCCGAAGCCAATACAATGGGGCTGGGTGTGCATGCGACGCTGGATTTATCCGGTCAAGTACGATTTGGGCCAGACACTGAATATCAACCGCAACCGGACTACTCGGTGCCCGAAAAAAAACGCGCAAAATTTGCCGAGGCAATCAAGCGCTACTACCCCGCACTAGATCCCGACAAATTAGTGCCTGCGTATGCAGGTGTACGCCCCAAACTACAAGCCCAGGGGGCCGCGGTGCGCGATTTTGAAATTCATCAAACCCAAACGGGGCTGATTCAATTATTTGGTATTGAGTCACCGGGCTTGACCGCTTCTTTGGCTATCGGTGAATATATCGGCAATTTAGTCAGTCAATAAATCGCTGAACACTACGTAAACAGTGCAGAAAACTAGGATATTAACGTGGTAAGCAAGGTTTCATTTATAATTCCTCATCGCGGACGCGAGGAGATGCTGCGGCAAACACTGGATTCTATTGCCGCGCAAAAGTATGACAAGCGCGATATCGAGGTGATTGTTGTCACACAAAACCAGTCGATGACAAACGACACAGTAATCACTCTGCGCAATATGGCCGGCAAATTAATACGCGCCGAAGAAAGCGACACCATTTCACAGATGCGCAATCAGGGGGTAGAACAGAGCAGCGGTGAGTATCTCGCCTTCCTCGACGCCGACATACATATCGAGTCCAATTGGATCGTAAGTATGTTGAGCGCGATGCAAGAGCAGCCGAGCAGGGTGATTGTTAGCGCGGTACAAAGTTGCCCCGGTCAAGCGCCGGTGCTCGAGAAGATTCGCACCGAGCTGAGCAATGTCTGTGTTGATTGTAACGTGGAGTTTTTACCTGGTCGCAATTTGTTTTTGCGGCGCAGTAGTTTCGAAAAGTCGGGCGGTTTTCCGGCGCATTTGGTTACCTGCGAAGATTACTATTTTACGCAAAAGGTGGCTGAGCAAGGCCAGCTATACTACACCTCGCGATCGAATTATATTCATTTAGGTGAGGACAAGCAGTTCGACCTGATGTTTAAAAAGGAAATATGGCGGGGGCAGTCGAATTTACACTCTCTAAAAGGGCGCAAAGTCCCGTTGTCGGAAATTCCCAGTTTTCTAGTACCGGTTTGGTTTGCTCTGTTTGCCACCA
Source organism: Cellvibrionaceae bacterium (assembly GCA_019634095.1). GTDB lineage: Bacteria > Pseudomonadota > Gammaproteobacteria > Pseudomonadales > Cellvibrionaceae > JAHQVY01. Next base: position 25,004 of record JAHQVY010000076.1, on the reverse strand, counting down.
CCTTTGTTGTAAGCTTCCCCTTTTTAAGTCGTTTTACCAGTACCCTTTTGCTGTTGCTAGCGCTATTTCCGGTGGGGCTTTATTCCTGGCGTTTGCATCAGCATAGCGAGGGGCGTTTGCCGCTACCTGCCATCGTGCGATTTTACAGCTTATATTTCCCGGCGAGGTTCTGGGGAACATTGATTGGTTTATTCAAAATCGTTAAAACATAACGGCCTCTATACAGTTTACGCTAGCTGTTTCCCCCTTGGTGTTTTACTTTGCAGGCGGTGTTGGCGCTTGCATAGGCTAGGTGGCCATTAAGTGGTATTGAAGGAAATAATGATGTCTGACATTAATGGTCATTCAAAAATAAAGGTTTTACAATTTATTTGTCCTACAGGTTTTTACGGTGCCGAAAGATGGATTATCGCTTTGGCAAAAGGTTTAGATGCCGACATTCGCTGTGATTTAGCGGTGACTATTGAGCCGGGCATGGAACGATTAAAAATTGTTGATGGCTATGAAGCCATCGGGCGGGACGTGCACCAGGTAATGATGAAGCACCGCTTCGATTTGAGTGTGGTACCGCGTTTGAAGAACCTGCTTCGAGACGGCGGCTATAATCTAATCCATACTCATGGCTATAAATCTGATATCCTCGGTTTGACTGCCGGTCGCCTGGCGGGGGTGGCCTGTGTTGCCACCCCACACGGTTTTGAGAATGCAGAAGATTGGAAATTACGCGCTTATATAAATCTCGGTAATAAATTTTTTAAGAAATTTGATATTGTGGCGCCCTTATCTGAAGAGCTGTGCCGCGATGTTGAGGGTTTCGGTGTCGATAAATCCAAAATACGCTATATAAAGAATGGTGTCGATCTCGACGAAGTTGAAGCCAAAATTGCCTCTCGAGACGCCAACCCCGTGCTCCAAAACAAAACCAAAAAGCGGGTGGGGTTTATTGGGCAAATGATAAGCAGAAAAAATGTCTTCGATTTACTCGATGTATTCGATCAAGTGGCGCAACAACGCGATGATCTTGAACTTATCATGTTAGGTGATGGCGAGCAGCGCGAGGAACTGCAGCAGTACGCGGCAACGCTGGCTTCCTCCTCTGCAATAGAATTTCTCGGCTTCCGCGACGATCGCCTGGATTGGCTGCAAAGTTTCGACCTGTTTGCTATGACATCGACGTTAGAGGGTATTCCGCGCTGTCTTATGGAATCCATGGCAATGGGTATTCCTGTGGCAGCGTATAATATTCCCGGAATCGATCAGTTGCTGGTTCATGAAAACAGCGGTTTATTAGCCGAGCCCGGCGACAAAGCGACTTTGGTGAAGCATTGGCAAGCGTTATTATTCGATGAGCCACTCGCTGCTAGAATATCGGCGAATGCGCGTGCGTTTGTCGTCAATGAGTTTTCCGGGCGGCGTATGGCGCACGATTACACCCAACTTTTTAATGAGCTTATGAATTGAGGATATACTGTGCCCAGGGAAAAACGGCCCGAAATTCAATTTATTCTGAGTGTTGATACCGAGGAAGAATTTGATTGGGGAGAGGGCTTTCCGCAGCAAAATTGCTCTATCGAAAACATTAAACAAATTCCCGCTTTTCAGGCGTTTTGCGATCAATTGGGGGTTCGCCCCACCTATCTTATCGATTATCCAGTGGCTCAAGACCTGCAGGCAGCAGCGGTGTTTCGCGGGTTTGTCCAGCAGGGCAAGGCCGAGGTGGGCGCACATCTGCATCCCTGGTGCAACCCACCATTAACCGAGGAAAACGGTGAGTATGAATCGCATATTATACATTTGCCTGGGGATCTCATTCGATCTAAACTAAAGGTTCTCACGGATGCTATTTATACAAATATAGGTATCGCTCCCACCTGTTTTAGAACTGGTCGCTGGGGTACAGATGCCAAAGTTATACAAGCATTGCTGGATGCGCAGTTTTTAGTGGATAGCAGTGTTATTCCGCTTTACGAGAACCCATATTTTTCATTTCTCGACAGTCCCAATCAGCCCTATTGGCCGGATTTGGACGACCCTCTGGCTGAGGGCGCGCAGCGGGAACTGCTTGAAATCCCAGTCAGCTCCGGATTTACCCGCAGCAATTACATATTTTGGCGAAAGTTACACAAAACATTTTCTGGTAAGAGGCTGAGGCACCTGCACCTTATCGGCTTGCTTTGTCGCTTAAAACTGGTCAAGAAAGTTTATTTGAGCCCCGAGCTGGCAAACACTAGCGATATGAAAGCGCTAGTCGGTGCCGAAATCCGCAACAAAAATACTGTGATACACATGTTCTTTCACAGTTCAAGCTTAATAACCAGCACTAATGGCTATTCACAGAGCGATAGCGATGTCGTTAGGCTCTACCAGCGAATTAGGGAAGTCGTTTTATACCTAAGGGAAAACGCAAATGTAACGTTTTGCACAATCTCAGAGTGTATGAAAGGCGCGAATAAATATGTTGATGGGTAATTTAATTCGCCGGCGATTCGATGTGGTTGAAGCCGTAAAAATGTTGCTAAAGAAAGCGCTTTTTTTTGTGTCCAGTGTCGCTGTCGTACCCGTGGTGGCTTTGTTTTACTGCATCTACCTGTTCTCTAACCGAGACGAACTTGTGGCTGGGTTGTCGCAACTCATGAGTCTAATCCCCGGTCTGCTCGGCGTTTACCTACGTAAAGCGGCACTGCGTTTCTTTCTAACTCGCTGCGATTGGCAAAGCCATATCGGCTTCGGCGTTATTTTGTCCCACAGCGATACTGAAATTGCTGATGGTGTATACATTGGCCCTCAATCGAATATCGGCAAATGTAAAATTGCGCGAAATTCACTGCTGGGCAGTGGGGTACATGTGATGAGTGGCACAGGTCAACATAACTTCAATGATATTTACAGGCCAATTCGAGAGCAGGGCGGCGAACTTAAAAAAATAACCATCGGTGAAGATTGTTGGATAGGCAACGCCGCACTCATTATGGCCAACGTGGGCAAAGGCTGTGTAATTGCCGCTGGCGCAGTGGTCAATAAAGATTTGCCAGATTTCGCGGTGGCTGTTGGCAATCCGGCGAGGATTGTTCGCATGCGAAACATTTCTAGTATCGAGGGTGAATACAAGCCCTAAGGTCGCACAGCGGTTTTGGCCGAAGTTTATGCAAGCTTGGGTTCTGGGGGCCGATAAACAGCCCCTTGCCACTATTGCAACAGGTTATCTAGCTTGGTGAGCTTCCCTTCCCAGGAGTATTTCTCTTTTACCAATTGCACCGCATTTTCGCCTAACTTAATGGCTTCGGCGGGGTTGGCCGTTATCCAAATGATTTTTTCTACCATCTCATCGGCATCGTCAGTAATTAACATATGCACGTTATTTTTACAACTTATGCCCTCGGCGGCCATTGCGGTACCTACGGTGGGCAGTCCTGAGGCGAAGGCCTGCAGCACCTTATTTTGTACGCCACGAGCAATGCGAAATGGCGCGACAAAAATATGTGCTCTATCAAAATAAGAGCGGATATCGTCGACAAAGCCGGTAACAATAACGCCCTTCGATTGTTGTAGTGCCTCAACTTTTGTCGTGGGGTTCATACCCGCAATGTAAAATTTCGCATCGGGCATTTTTTCAATAATTTTTGGCCACGCATTTTCTACGAACCAGCAAACCGCATCGATGTTGGGAAGGTAGTCCATTACGCCGGTAAACAGAAGATTGGGCCCCTGTTGCGGTTTTTCGTCCACTGGCTGAAAGCTAGAGGTATCCATACCGTTGGCCACAACATGCAACTTACCCAGGTCTTTTTCCTTGCGTAAAAACAAGCTTACCTCGTTTTTTGAGATAAAAAAGGAGGCGTCAAACTCGCGGTGAATACGCTGTTCGTATGCAGACAGCAATTTTGATTCGCGCCAGTAGATTAGATTCATTGGGAAAGACTTCAATTTAGTGTACTGATTCCACTTGTCGGAGTCGAGGTCCATAAAATCCATAATTAAGCGTGAATTATTACGCAGGGTCTGTTTTAGTTGAAATACGTATTCCGCCATGCTAGAACTGGTGCAAATAATGGCATCAATGGACTGCGCACTTAAATACTGTGTCAGTTTTTTTTGTAGATTGACCGAATGAAAGTTGGTCACGCTCAGCGGTTTGTTACTGGCTAGCCCTTTCAAATGTGACCATGCATTGGGTTTATTGTCATATACCACGTCTTTACACAATACCTGCTTCAGTTTATTAGCATTGTTAATATCTTCTGCTGTTTCAACAGGTGTAAACAAGACGATATGGTGCCCTTGGGCGGCGAGATGCTTGATTTGGTAATAGGTTCGAATTTTCTCCCCTTTATTTGGAGGGAAGGGTACCCGGTGAGATAAAAATAAAATTTGCATAATTAGAATTAATTTGAATTACGGCCGCACTGCTAGGCAATGCGGCGTGGAAGTAGGTTTTTCTGGACAGCTTAGCGCTTGTGTGTAGGTGTTTGGCATTGGGGTCTACTGTTTGAGATGTACTCGCAGGCCGGCGATGTGCGTTTTCCAAGCATATTAACCATAAGGGGATACAAGAGTACATCGTATTTAAGAACATCAACCACAGGGAGCAACATTAAGGCGTATATCGAGATTTGTTTTCGGTATTCTCGAACTACACTTTACTCGTTACTTCTGTATAGATTCACTGCTCGCGGTGCGCTCGTTATGACCTCTTTCTCTGCGCATATTTAAGCCCCTCGAATTAGCGAGGTCAAGTTTATTACTTAAACGTTTACAATTAACGGATAAGGCTGTTTTGTTTAAAGTTATAGGTTTTCTACAGTCAGGTACCCATATTTGCTGGTAATGCGACACGACGATTAAAAACACACGCTCCGCTACACAAACATCTGAGGCGCTATAATAAAATTGGCTAAGCAATTTAAGGGCCATATACTATATACTTGCAACGGCGAAAAGCGCCAGTTGATTGCCGATGTGAATATCTAAATTTGCTATTTGCTTGGTCGATTCAATAGTGCCGTGCCTGCTGTATGAGTCAGACGAGGTGTGAACGCGAAGAGCTTGCCTTAGCATGTGAGCAGCGAGATGGCGCTGATGCCCGCCTCTGTATTAGAAGGAAAATGAATGAGCAAAGCAGTAAATCAATTGGTGAGTGTGGTTATCCCATTGTATAACGCGGAAAAATACATCGCGGCCGCGCTCGATAGTGTGTTCACGCAAAGCTACACCCCGCTCGAAGTGGTTGTCGTTGACGACGGCTCGAAAGATAAATCTGTCGAAATTGTTAACAGTCTCCAGAGCGACACTATAAAATTGGTGCAGCAGGAAAACCTTGGGCCGGCTGCAGCGCGCAACCGCGGTGTGCAGGAGGCGCGCGGGCGCTGGATTGCATTTCTCGACGCCGACGATATTTGGCAGGCCAATAAAATCGAAACCCAACTAGCTGTTATGGGCCCGAATAAATGGGCTTACTGCGATTCTGAGTTTATGGGGGGGCCCAACGATGGTCGCTGCGATAGCGAGCTCAACCAAAAATATCAGGGTATGGTACTAGAGCAGTTAACTTGTTCCAACTTTATTGGCACCTCTGGGGTTATTGTTGAGCGCTCGGTATTTCTCGAAATCGGCGGTTTTGATGGCGGGTTACGCTCAATTCAAGACTGGGATTTATGGTTGCGCATCGCCTCCGAATATCCGGTTAGTTATGCGGATGCGGCCCTGGTTCGCTACCGCGTGCACTCCGAGTCCACTTCGCGCAGCGCCAGAAAAACGCTTCCCAATCACAAGCGTGTTATCGAGAAAACTTTTGCTGCAGGCGGAGCAGCCGCTAGATACCCACACCTGCGAGTGCAGACCCTAGCAAACTCTTACAGTATTTGTTCGCACATTGCAGAGGAAGAAGGGGATCTTAATTTTTCACTGAAATGCGCGCTACACTCTAGTTTGTGCCTGAAATCTTCCTTAAGCGCTTGGTTGCGCTTTACTAAGCTAGCGGTGAAGTGGTGCCTCAATATCACCGGTATGCGCAAAGCTCAGTCTCCCAGTTGAAGTCATTTATGCGGTGCACATTATGAGTTCTGTTAAGCGCGCGGTGCTCATGTCCGCGGTGGGTCAATATTCACTGCAAATTATTAATTTTGTGACTGTCGCGGTCATCGCTCGCCTGCTTAGCCCGGAGGAGATCGGTTTATTTGCAGTGGCAACGTCAATCTCCTTTGTCGCGAATGAAATACGCTCCTTTGGTGTCGCGGAATTCCTGGTTCGCGAAAAAGAGGTTACCGACGATAAAATTCGCCGAGTGTTGGGCGTCATGGTGATAATGTCTTGGGGTCTGGGCTTGTTGTTTCTTATCGGAGCTGGCTGGGCTGCCGATTTTTACAACGAAGCGGATCTTATGCCGCTGTTGTGGATTATTTCTGTCCCCTTTTTTTTCGCGCCCCACTCTGCAGTACCGGTGGCCTTAATTACGCGCAATATGAATTTCGACGCTTTGCTGCGCGTCAATTTAGTTGGGTGCTTCGGTCGCAGCGGAATATCGATTGCCTTGGTGTTGATGGGTTACAGCTATTTCGGTTTAGCCTGGGGGACGCTCACGGGGGTTGTGTTAGAGTTTTTAATGATTACCTATTACCGTCCCGCCGGTACACCTTGGTTGCCAGTATTTAAGAATCTGAAACAGATTTTCAAGGTGGGAGTGCCGATCAGTATGGCTAAATTCCTGGGCACGATCTCGCAAAACTCAACCGATTTGCTACTGGGGCGTATGGCAAATATGCACGCTGTTGGCATGTTTTCCCGGGGCTTTGGGTTAATCATGTTTTTACAGAGTTTACTTACTAAGGCTGTCGCGCCGGTGTCATTGCCGCATTTGGCCGAAGTGAGCCGCAGCGGCGGCTCCGTAAAAGATGCCTATTTAAAGTCAATTGTTTTGGTGGGCGCGATAACCATACCCGTGTTTGCGGTCGTTAATCTCGCCGCTGAAGAAATGATCAGTACGTTATTCGGTGACCAGTGGCTTGACGCCATCGCGATCGCATCGATTCTTTCGTGGTGGATGATTCTACAGACTATTCACTGCTTTATTAACTCGGTATTCTTAACCGAGCACCAGGAAAATTATTTTCTTGCCAAGGAAATTGCGTCCATTATCTTACGGGTTGGTATTATTTTACTCATGATACCTCACGGTTTGATTTATGTTGCATGGGGATTTGTGCTCTCTGGTGTACTCGAGTTTATCGTTATCAGTTATCTGGTTAACAAGAGTATCGGGCTATCGATGTTTGAAACTCTAAGGGCGTTCGCTTCCAACTTCTCGGTAGCCTTGATGTGCTGGTTGGTGCTAAAAAGCATGTACCTTGGCGGGATTTTTGACGGCATGAACTCCTTAATTGCCTTGGTAATTATCGGTTCTAGCATGATCCCGGTTTGGCTACTGGCGATCAAATTCACTCGAAACCCGCTGTGGCCGCTACTTTTAACTATTATTGAGAGGGTGCTAACCAAGCGTTCTCCGGCTTGACAGCACTGAGCCAAGCTCTAACCTAAATCAATCCGTTTTATCCTGGCCGGGCGCTTCTAAGTTACTGAAATCAAAAATAATTTTTCACTTTCTTGGGCAAACCCGTCGCATCTTATGGCTGACGCCACAACACTGAAAAACTCGGTTATTTCTGTGCATCAGGGCAGTAGGCGTCAGCACTAGATTCAATGGATTTTTTAATTCTTAGGCTAGGGCTTAACATTGTTGTGTGTAACACCTGTAATAAAGCGTATACCGAGTGTGTGAAAACTGCTCAACACCAAAGAAAGTGTATTCGCTGTTTTATACCTTAAGCTCAAGGGAATTGGTTGGCGAGCGTGCTGGGGCACAATCACGGCGCTGTGAAGTAAGTGGGTATCTTGCCTATGCTCGTGCTGAAATGCCTGTATACGCTTACCTAAATTAATCAGCTGAATCTAATGCGGACGCCCCTTGAACCTAAATAAATAAGTAGATCCAGCTCATTAATTTAGGTTGAACGCCCTCGCTACGATCCAAATGATTCATTTAGGTTAAGCGCTTGGGTGAGTGCTGGTCTTCTGGGCGCGCTTGAGAAGCAGGGGCGTGACGACTTGCTATCGCCGGGTATACGGCCTTGAGCTGCCGCGAGGTTTAGCCTTTTTTGTTTGGCGAATCAGGGTGTTCATATGAAAATGTTCTTTAACAAACAAGCGTTCACAGGCGCTGAAAATAAACTCAGAGGGCTTCCATGTATCCGTATCCATTTACTGAAACTATTTCCCCATTTTAAGATTTAATGCCTCTTACATATTTTAATGTTTGGTCTATAGTGTATTTAATTGACGTTAACTTTGCGTATTTAGGCGTCATTCTTGGCTACACAGAGGAGGCACTTTTAGGCCCCTGCAGTGTTTTATACATGCGGGCTATACTGTAGGAGCTGGGCGCTCGTTGTCCTTGCTGTGCGAAAAATTGTTCGCTTCGCAAAAACCTAGACACCGAGCCGAAACCGTTGAGCGCTTCCCGGTTTAGCCTGCTTGTGAGGTCAAGTGGCTATTGCTAGTCATAAATTTAATCAACGTGAATGTTATTATACCCAAAGCGTTTGAGATGTAGGTGTTAGGAGCGCGCCAATTTTTGTTCTTGGCAAGGCGGTACTCACAGGGATGTGAGGTATTAGGGCAACGCGGAATAGCCATTCTATTTAAGGCGGAGCAACACCGCCAAGGGCACTTAGGGGCGTGCTCATGAGGCCTAAATCTCAAGTGTTTTGGTTATATGTTCAGCTTAAGTTATTTCTAGCAATGGGTTTTGGTGAGTTTGGGTTTAGGGCCTACCCTATTTGCTAGGGTGTCTCTGTGACTACAATATTGTCTCAGTTAATCAACCATTTATGTGGGAAATACAGTATGTCGACAGCTCCCGTGAGTATAGGAATGCCGATCTACAACGGTGAGAGATACCTAGAAAATACTCTAGATAGTGTTCTTGCTCAAACCTTCAGTGACTTTACTTTCTATATCTCAGACAACGCCTCAACCGATAAGACTCAAGAGATATGTGAGCGCTACGCGGCTAAGGATTCGAGAATTATATATATTCGCAATGCGAAAAATGTCGGCGCAGCGAAAAACTATGATTGCTGTTTTACTCCCGCCACGTCGGAGTATTTTCGTTGGCAAAACGCCGATGACCCGATTGAACCGACGCTTATCGAAGATTGTTATAACCTGTTGTCTGCCAACCCAGACTACGTACTTACTTACGCCAAGTCGCGCATCATTGATGAACATGGCGCTTTGCTGCGTGACTACGAAGATAACCTCTGCCTACAGCAAGACTCAGCCAGTGAACGTTTTATCCGCTGTATCAACGATATGCGACTACAAAACCTTATGTATGGGTTAATTCGTCGCGAGCCTTTAAAGCGCACCGCATTACTTAAGGCCTATACATCCTCAGATCTCAATTTGATTGCTGAGCTGTCAATGTACGGCAAATTCGGCGAGGTTCCCAAGCGGCTGTTCAGCCGCCGCGTGCATCCCACCGCATCAAGTTACGATATGAAAGATAAAGAAAAGTTGAAAGATTTCTGGGATCCTTCGAAACGTCAATTGATAATGCAAGCATGGCGTTCAGTTTACGAATACTTCAAGGCTACCGCGCGCGCTCCCATTTCGGTCAGGGAAAAGCGTGAAATATGCACTTATTTATTGCGCCACACCTATTGGCGGAAAGACGTACTTGCCACTGAGATAAGCGATTTAATTAAAGGCACGCTCAAGCGAGCCTCTTAAACTAGTTGGAGAAAACTATGAAAGTGTTGGTAACCGGTCATCGAGGATTTATCGGAACTGTGATGGTTCCCATGTTGCTGAAGGAGGGGTTTGAGGTTGTTGGTTTAGACTCCGATCTGTATCGGTTTTGCACTTTCGGCGAAGAGCCGGTAACCGTGCCTAGTATTGTCAAAGATGTCCGCAAAATAGAGAAACAGGATCTGGAAGGCTTTGACGCCATTGTTCATTTGGCGGCTTTATCCAACGATCCGCTGGGCAATATCAATCCCGATCTCACCTACGATATTAACTGGCGCGCGTCGGTACGTATTGCCGAGATGGCGCGGGAGGTGGGTGTTAAGCGATTTCTGTTCGCCTCCTCTTGCAGTATGTATGGCAAAGCCGGCGACGACGTTCTCGACGAGACCGCGGAGTTTAATCCGGTAACGCCCTATGCCAAGTCAAAAGTATACGTGGAGCGCGATGTGGCGCCTATGGCGACAGACAGCTTTAGCCCAGTGTTTTTACGCAATGCAACCGCCTACGGTTTTTCACCGCGGATTCGTTTTGATTTGGTGATTAACAACCTCACTGCCTGGGCTTTGACCACGGGTAAAATATTGATGAAAAGTGACGGTACACCTTGGCGTCCGCTGGTACATATCGAAGACATAAGTCAGGCTGTGATTTGCGCACTGCAGGCGGAACAAGAGGTTATTCATAATTTGGCTGTGAATGTCGGCGACAATAACGAGAACTATCAGATGCGCGACTTGGCAAAATTTGTTAAAGAAGTCGTTGGTAATTGCGATATCGACTACGCTGATGACGCCGGGCCGGATTTGCGTTGTTACCGTGCCAGCTTTGATAAAATACACCAGGTGTTTCCCAACTTTAAAACTCGATGGACGGCGAAACAAGGCGTTGCGCAGTGCTTTGAAGCCTACAAGAAATTTGGCTTGAAAAAAGATGATTATGAGGGTGTTAAGTATAAGCGCATCGTGCATATTCTCAATCTTATTGAAGAGGGTAAGCTGGATAAAGATTTATTCTGGCAGTAGTGTGCGTAGCTGCCTGGAGTGGCAAAATCTATAGTAACAGCGGCGCTTTGATCGTTAACAGCTCTGCGTTATAGGTTTAATGCGGTTACAGGTCAAATTTCGAATCAATACATGGAAATTGAATTATGAAAGTTGTACTTTTTTGTGGCGGCTTGGGAATGCGCTTGCGGGAATATTCTGAAAATACACCGAAGCCAATGGTTCCAATTGGCGACCGTCCCATCGTTTGGAACTTGATGAAATACTATGCTCATTTCGGCCACAAAAACTTTGTTTTATGCCTGGGCCACAATGCCCATGTTATAAAAAATTATTTTATAAACTACGATGAATGCCTAACCAACGATTTTGTTCTAAGAGATGGTGCTCCAGAACTACTCAAAACGGATATTCACGATTGGCAAATTACCTTCGCCGATACAGGCATGAACGCCAATATTGGCATGCGGTTGCGGGCCGTGGAGAAATACTTAGACGACCTAAACCCAGAAGAGATGTTCCTGGCTAACTATGCCGATGGCTTGTCTGACGTGCCCTTAGATAAAGTGATTGAATTTTTCGAAAATAGCGAAAAAACAGCGTGTTTTGTCTGTGTAAAACCTCAACAATCGTTTCACTATATCCGAATGGGGCAAGAGGGTATGGTGGATAGTATTCAAGATACCACTCACGAAGGTTTAACGGTGAACGGCGGGTTTTTTGTTTTCAAAAAGAAAATATTTGATTATATTCGCGAAGGCGAGGAGCTAGTGCACGAACCCTTTTCGCGTTTAATCCAAGAAAAGCAGCTAGTGGCTTTCCAGTACGACGGCTTTTGGAAGTGTATGGATACCTTCAAAGACAAGCAAAATTTTGATGAAATGGTTTCTTCGGGGAATTGTCCCTGGAAAGTGTGGGACTAGCCTACCATTAACTGCGTAGACGACTACGCTAGGCCACAAAGGGCACGGCGGTTTTATAAACTGCGGTTTAAATTAAAGCGGCGCTTATCAGGCGAGCTTACAGCCCGCTTATGGGAGCTCCACCCCTTAGGTACCCCGAGCATGCCGCTTGTTTAGCAGTGTGCTGCGGCGGTAAATAACGTGGCTTTTGGCTGTGGTGACTTGCTAGGAGCCTTAGTTGATGCGTTCCTAGTATCTAAACCTCAAACGCTACAGTGGTATGCGCGGTGGTTTTACAACGGGACTTACCTTTTCCAGTGTGCTCTTAATCCTGACCAATACATACTTGGCAATCAATAAATAACAAATTTGTAAAAAATTGTAAGACGTTGCCGGAATTAAGTAACACTGCGCGGATATCGCTTATTGGCTAGTTAACATGCGGGTCTTTAAGCCGCGCGATTCGCCATGCCAGTGCAGCCGTGAGCCTATGCAGCATAAACTTTAGTCGCTACAGGTGTATATCGAGTGTTAAGTAGGAATGCCAACTGTTAAACTTGAGCTCGCTGTTATACCCGTAGCGTTTGAGTTTTCGGTGTTAAGCGTTCGCGAGTTAAGAGTCTTGACAGTGAGTTGTTCCTGGGGATGCGAGGTATCAGGGCAAGGTATTAGTCAAGCGCTGGTGCAATGCAGAATGGCCAGCCAATTTAAAGGGCCTTGAAGGTCTTGTTTATCACGCCAAAAACTCAAACGCTACGGGTATCTTTATTTCAGCGCGACAATATCCGGGTTATTGTTAAGGAGTTAACATGCTGCAACCTAAAATACTTTCTAATTTGGATAAGCCATTGCATATTTTGTGTATTGGTGCGCACTGTGATGATATTGAAATTGGTTGCGGTGGCAGTATGCTTCACTTGTTAGATAATAATCCCGATATACATGTCACCTGGTTGGTGTTAACGTCGAATAAGGTGCGCAAATCTGAAGCCATTGCTGGAGCTGAATTATTCCTCGAAAAAGCGAGGCGCAAAGACATACGTATACTCGATATGCGTGACGGCTATTTACCCTATTTGGGTGCCAGCGTAAAAGATACCTTTGAAGAGATAAAAAAAACTATTGATACCCCAGAAGTGATTTTTACCCATTATCGTCACGATTTACATCAAGATCATCGTTTAGTGAGTGAGCTGACTTGGAACACATTTCGAAACCATTTGATATTTGAATACGAAATACCTAAATGGGATGGCGATTTGGCGGTACCCAATAGCTTTGTCAGCTTGAAGGAGAGTATTGCAAAAAAGAAAATTGCGTATTTACAGCAAGCTTACAACACCCAAAACAATAAGCAATGGTTTACCGACGATTTATTCTGGTCCGTAATGCGAATTCGTGGTATGGAGTGTGCGTCACCGAGCCGGCTGGCCGAAGCGTTTTACAGTCGAAAAATTATGTTTGATTTATCCCTTGGCACGAAATAATGAATGATTTATCTTTGCCTGTCGATGTGAAGGCATGGGCAGGCCGGCTCGGTCCGGATGCTCTGGACCAGCTGCAATCCATAAACTCCCGTTATACGGATATGAAGCAACAGCTTAAGCGCTTAAATACCGACAAAGGTAAGCTGTCGCGCCGTATTGGTGAAGCAAAAAAAAATAATACTAAAGATGAACAGGCGATTGCGGAAATTAAGGGTATATCGGCTAGCATCAAACAGCTTAACGGCGAGGTTTCGAGCTTAAAAAGCGCTGTTGCAGCGGTGTTGGCTGAGACTGCGGCATCGAATGTGGCGCCGAGTTTACCCGGACACTTTTTAACTGCCGATAGCCACGCCGCCGAGAGTTCAGCATCAGCAACAGTGAATATTGTGCAGGTCGATGCTGCAATGTTAGAAGCCTGGAATCAGTATGTCGATACCCACCCGCGCAGTTGTGTTTATCATCGCTATGAATTTCGTGAAATCATTGAGCAGTCGTTTGGCCACAGTTGTTTATACCTGGCGGCGTATAATCAACAACGGACGATTTGCGGAATATTGCCAGTGGTGCAAATTAACAGTCGAATTTTCGGCAATTATTTTGTGTCGATTCCCATGTTCAATTACGCCGGGCCTCTGGCAGATAGCGAGCAGATAGAGAGTCAACTTATCGAACATGCTTGCACTGTTGTCGCGCAGCGAGGCGCATCGCACCTCGAGTTGCGCGATACAAAAACGCGGCAAAACTACCAGCAGAAAACCTCTAAGTTTGCCATGGTGAGGCCATTACCCCAGACTGCAGAGCAGTTGTGGGATGAAATCGGTGCAAAAGTGAGAGCGCAGATTAAACGTGCCGATCCGCATCAGCTGCAATTTAGCAGTGGTGGCCTCGAGTTACTCAGTGATTTCTATCGGGTGTTTTCTATTAACATGCGAGATTTGGGTACGCCGGTTTACGGCAAAGAATTCTTCAAGAATATCCTTGAAAAAACCAGTTTGAATCACCAAATTGCTGTGGTTTATCATTGCGGTAAGCCGGTGTCTTGCGGTTTTTTGTTCAACTATAAAGGCACAATGGATATACCCTGGGCATCCACGTTGCGCAGTGCGAATCTGCTCAATGCGAATATGTTTATGTATTGGAACATTTTGAAGCTAAGTATCGATGCCAAGTGTCAGTTTTTTGATTTCGGCCGCTCTACCAAAGATGCCGGAACCTTCAAGTTTAAAAAACAGTGGGGGGCAGAACCGGTTCCGCTATTTTGGCATTACTGGTTAAAAAACGGAGGGGAATTGCCGGAGCTTAATCCCAATAACCCGAAGTATCGCCTGGTAATTAGTGCGTGGCAGCGTTTTCCTATTTGGTTAACAAAAATTCTCGGCCCGCCCTTGGTGAAAAACCTCCCATAGACAGTCGATTATTCTCTAGCGTATTGCACAGCCAATATGCTGTCGGACAAACTTGTTGCCACAGGTGCACCTCTTTGGAAAAAGGATACGACATTGATATTACAACCGCTGTCTATGACGAGGTTGCGAATTTGTGGCAAAGGCTGGAGTCCAATACGCCCACCCATATTTTCCTTTCCTGGCTGTGGGTCGGTGTGTGGTTGAAAACTTATCAGCCAAAGGTTGAACTATTGGTGGTGCGCTATGACGGTGAGGTTGTTGCTCTGGCTTTGCTAACCCGACGGGAAGTGTTGCGGCACGGGCTTTTTCGTTCAAAAATTTTGCGATTTGGCAGAATCGGAGATCAACAGCAAGATCAAATTTGGCCCGAATACGGTGGCGTTCTGCTGGCGAAAGAGCATCGAGACACAGTGCCTGCGGCGATTATTCAGCACTTGCTCAGCGACAGCGAGTGGGATGAAATCGAGCTGGCGGCGGCGCCGGAATACTATATCGCAGGTTTTCACAATACCGCCCTAAAAAATATTGAAACCTGGTCTGCACCGGCTTTTGGCGTAGACTTGCGGCAGCTTCAAAGACAGGGGAAAAATTATTTGCAGAGTTTGTCGCGCAACACACGGTATCAGATAAACCGCTGTAAAAAGCGCTATGCCGAAGAGGCAGCGCTGCGCTTCGAGGTTTTAAAAACCCCCGCGGAGATCGAGGTGGTGTGGCCCATTATGGCAGATTTACACCGTGAGAGATGGCAGCATACCCCAGAAAAAAGTGGCTTTAGCAATGCCTGCTTTGTCGATTTTCATACAGCGCTGCTGGCCCCCGGTTGTGCTAACGGCGTGGTGGAGTTCAGCGTGTTACACGTCGGCGATAGGTTTTTGGGCGGCTTGTATAATTTTGTGTATCGCGGTTGTGTCTATTTTTATTTGAGTTGCTTAGTTCGAGAGCGCGACGCTGTATTAAAGCCGGGCTTGCTTTTGCACAGCTATGCGATAGAACATTATTTGCAAAGCGGTTGCGAATTTTACGATTTTATGGGCGGCGACAGCCAGTATAAGCGCTCCCTCGGCAGTAAGCATTGTGATCTAAAAACCGTTTACTTGCAGCGCGAGCGCGGCATATTAAAAATTGAGCAGGGATTAAAGCAAATAAAGCGCTTGGTATGTGCGGCCAGTATAAAAAGCGCAAAACTTATGAAACGGAAAGGTTTGAAAACGTGACACAGCAAGATTTACCTATTAGCGTGGCATCCCCTCCAAAAAAGTGGCTAATTGCAACAGTGATTTGGCTAGCGGCTTGGGCCTTAGTGACTCAAAGTGCACTGGTTTCGGCGATGAGTGTTTGGTATATCAACGATACCTACAATCACTGCTTTTTTATCTTGCCCGGCGCTCTTTACATGATCTGGCAGCAGCGCGGCGCTATTATGGCTCAGCGATCAAAAATGTCGTTAATCGGCGCGCTTATGGTGCTGGGCTTATTAATTATTTTTGCTCTGGGGCTGGCCGCCTACATTAACGTACTGCAGCACATTGCCATATTTGCCATTTTACCCGCTATGGCTTTGATGCTATTTGGGTTTAATGTGGTGCGCAAAGTTGCTTTCCCGCTGGCTTTTATTGTGTTTAGTATCCCTATCGGTGAAGAGCTCATTCCCGCCTTCCAAGATATTACCGCGGCGATTTCGATGTTCTTACTCAGGCTAATTGATATCCCGGTCTATCGCGAGGGCTTGTATATCACAATACCTGGCGGACATTTTGTGGTGGCCGAAGCGTGTTCGGGAGTGCGGTTTTTTATTGCCTGCGTAGTGCTAGCCAGCGTTTTTGCGTATTTAAATTTTATTTCCTACTGGCGTATGGCGGCTTTCGGACTATTTTCTTTACTCCTGCCAATTGTTGCCAACGGAATACGCGCTTTTGGCATTATATTCATTGGTTATAAAACCGATATGCAACAGGCTGTTGATGCCGACCACCTTATTTACGGTTGGGTCTTTTTTAGTGCAGTGGTGATCATACTGATTTTGGCAGGTAAACGTATGTCGGATGGAAAGCGTCAGTGGTGTGATGAGATCGTCACTGTAAATGAATCTTGGTCACACCGTTGGAATCTTTCGTTTATTTTACTGTCCTTCGCACCTATATTACTCATGTTTTTGATGCAAAGTGTCACCAAAAACCATGGCGGCGCGAAAAACTTTTTACTTGAAGAAAACCGCCTCAGGTCAATTACTGAAAGTTTTTCGCGTACCTATGATTGGACGCCGCGCTTTAGTCATGCCGACGATTATCGCGTGTCGACCGGCCTTTCCGGGCAAGGTAAGGTCTATCAAGCCATTTACCATCGCAATATTCAAAACAGGGAGATGGTAAGTTGGGAGAACCGTATCTACGATCCAAAATTGTGGTCTTTAGAAAAGGAGTTTACGGAGCATTTTGAGGAGAAAACGGCCATAAAGGTGCACGATTTGCGCTCTGTTAGCGGCAAGAAGCGTTTAGTTGCGTTTTGGTATGTGTTGCCCAATCGTTTTAGTAGCAATCGCAACCTCATAAAATTGCAACAGGCACTAAACACGCTTTTATTAATACCTAACGGTGGTGCTGTGGTGGTGGTCAGTTTAGAATACACCGGTAACGTTGCGCCAGCGAAGCAAAAATTGCGACAACTTATAACCAGCGCTTGCC
Organism: Cellvibrionaceae bacterium; assembly: GCA_019634095.1. Lineage (GTDB taxonomy): Bacteria > Pseudomonadota > Gammaproteobacteria > Pseudomonadales > Cellvibrionaceae > JAHQVY01. The sequence continues at coordinate 7,726 of JAHQVY010000076.1, read as the reverse complement.
AGATAACCGAATACGCTGCAAATACCCAAGCGCAAAACGAAGGTCTCTAGGCTCAAATTTACCCGCTGCGCGCCAATGTACCGAAGCTCTAGTTTAGAGGCCTATTTATATTATGACAGTAGCTGAAAACAATAACGATATAGCAGTTTTAAGGAGTTACCTATGCCTCATGCAATGACAGTTGACGTTGAAGATTATTTTCAGGTCGGTGCGTTCGAAAAAGTTATTTCCCCCAGAGACTGGGACATCATGCCCGCGCGTGTTGAGAAAAATACACGACGGCTTATGGAGATTTTTGCCGAAAAAGAAATCAAAGCGACTTTTTTCTGTCTCGGGTGGGTGGCCGAGCGCTTTCCTTCATTGGTCCGTCAAATTGTCGAAGAGGGGCATGAGCTTGCCAGCCACGGTACCATGCACCAGCGTGCCAGTGCACAAACGCGAGATGAATTTAAAAACGACGTTGGCGATGCCAAAAGACTTTTGGAGGATGTGAGCGGCAAGGCGGTAATTGGGTATCGCGCGCCGAGCTTCTCCTTCAATAAGGAGAACCTATGGGTTTACGATGTCTTGGCGGAAGAAGGTTACAAATACAGCTCCAGTGTTTATCCGGTGGTTCACGATCACTATGGTATCCCAGATGCGCCCCGTTCGCGCTATGCCACGGAGGCGGGTATCGAAGAAATACCTCTTAGCACCCTGAATATGTTCGGCAAGAACTTGCCAATATCCGGCGGCGGTTATTTTCGGCTATATCCCTACGGCGTTACTCGCTGGTCGCTCAACAAGTTCGAAAAGAACGAGTCTTTTCCCTATATATTTTATATGCACCCTTGGGAAGTAGATCCCGACCAACCTCGGGTTGAGGGAGCCTCGGCAACGAGTAAGTTTCGGCATTACCTGAACTTATCTAAAGTTGAAGGCCGTTTAAAGAGCTTGTTGTGTGATTTTCAGTGGGGGTCTATGGCCGAGGTCTATGGTTACGCATAGCCGCAGCACGCCTGTGTGACGTGCCGATACAGATCCTGTGTATACCAACGGTAAGACACTTTGAGTTTGCAAACTCGCGACTATAGTGTTGCACCGTTATAGTGTTGCACCGTTTCAAGCTTGTAAGCATAGAAGTCGACTATGCTAATCTAATGCAAGGCTGGCAACCTTGCGAAACTGTTGCTCTGTTTGCTTTTTAAAATCCGCAGCGTGGCTGCCTATGATTTCTGAAAGTCGCTGTTCTTGGGCTTGCAAATCATCGAATAAGTCGAGCAATTCGGGCACTTGAAAGGCCTCAATGTCTAGGCAATACCTCTCTTGTTCCATGTCTTTCAGTACTTCACTGTACTTGTATTGGTGGGCCAAAGCGATAACCGGCTTACTTTGCATAAGCGAAAACACCACACCGTGAAAACGGCTGGAAATGACAAAGTCGCAGCCGCCAATACCCTGGAAAACATCGCCAACGTTTTTGACTTCGCTGCGTGAAACCAAGTGTTGGTTCTGCGGGCTCAAACCAATTTTGTTAATAATATCGTCGATAGTGGGGTTGTCCATAGTGATATTATTCGGCACAAAGTGCAGCGCGTAACCCTTTTGCAACAACTGTTTACCGGTTTCAGCCAGTTTGTTGGTGTAGTTTTCATAACGCTCAGCGTCGGCAATATTCCAGCTGCGTGGGTCGCAATAGGAAATGGGGTTTATGCAAACTGTTGGCGTCGAGGGTTGCTCTGCCGCCGCGTTTGTCGGCAGTTCAGCGGAGAAGGCGATATCCGGCACGACGCTCAAATCACGGGCTCCCCAGGCGCTTAGGCATCGGTAAGTGTTGTGATCGCGAACCGTTCTGTAATGGGCAAAGTTGATGGCCGATTTACAAAAAAATTGTGTTAGTGGGTGCTTGAATCGGCCACCGCCGACACTCATATAGGCAAGCTTACAACCGGCGAGTCGAGCCAGCAGCGACCAGCGGAATAACGCGAAGGGAAAGCCCCAAGGGCCGCCCCATTCCTCGGTGAATAGGCCTGAGCCGGATATTACTAACAGGTCAAATTGTTTGAGGTTATTGAGAATCGAGAGGGTAAAGGGTATTTCTCGAATAATAGCTATAAAGCTTTTAAGAATATCGCGAACAAGTTTCAGAAATTTAAACAGCGGCGGAATTGTTTTCAGCAAATCTGCTACTTTTTTAAATAAGGTTGTATTATTGCGATCGTCTTCGCACTGGCTTGCTGGGCGCTGATCGTGGTTTTGGGGTTTGGTGCCGCTGTTGTCCGAGGGAGAGATAAATTGGCGATAAATAGACAGAGCTTCTATTCCGTGGCGTTTTTTCGCGTTTTCGGGTTGCTGGCAGACACCGATAAATTCAGCATTGGGCAAATAGCGCCTCATGCCCGCAATAGATGCTTCAGCGAGGAGTGCATCTCCCATATTGCCAAAACCATATGCGCCGAATACACCTATCTTCAGGTGTTTTTCACTTAGTGTTTCTGTCATCAGTTTTCCGTTTGTGATAGCTAGCATCTTTCTGTCTTGTCTATTGTTGACTTGGAAAAGTGACATTTGCACCAACAGTTTTAGGTGTTTTTTATTTTCGATTTATTTGGTGCGCGGTAATTGACCGTTTATCCAAAATTATAAATTTGTTACGGGAATCACTTTATGTGCGGTATTGCCGGATTTACACGTTTTCATCACCCTACCGGCGATGAAAACACTTTGAAGCAAATGGGTGACGCAATAATCCATCGTGGCCCGGATGCTGGAGGCGTCTACTTGGATGATGGTGTTGGCCTGTGTCATCGCCGCCTTTCTATTATTGATTTATCCGAAGATGGTAACCAGCCTATGTTCTCCGAGGATGGAAACTTAGCACTGGTTTTTAACGGCGAAATCTATAATTTCTTGCCTTTGCGCGCCGAGCTTGCCAAAGAGGGGTACAAATTTAAATCTAAAACAGATTCCGAAGTCATACTAGCACTCTACGAAAAGCATGGCGAGCAGATGGTAGAGAAGATTTTTGGTATGTTTGCCATCGCCATTTGGGACAAAAAGTTAGAGAGGTTGTTGCTGTATAGAGACCGCATTGGTAAAAAACCGCTCTACTATTATTCAAAAAATGGCTATTTCGTTTTCGCTTCGGAAATCAAATCTCTGTTGTCTTTGCCGCATCTCGAAAAAAATATTCGTGCAGATGCAGTGTATGATTTTTTTACCTATCAATATATACCCGACCCAAAAACAATCTTTGAAGATGTTTTTAAACTTGAGCCGGGTCACTATCTAAGTGTGACTAAGGACGCTTTGGAAAATCGTCAATATTGGCAGTTATCCTTCGCCGATAAGTTATCTGGCGACAACCAAGCAATTGCCGACGAACTGTTGGCGGTGATTGACGAAAATGTGAGGAATCGCATGATTAGCGATGTGCCGCTTGGGGCGTTTTTAAGTGGCGGGGTTGACTCCAGTGGCGTGACGGCGCTGATGGCGAAAAATGCCAAAGACAGAGTCACCACCTGTGCAATTGGGTTCGATTCTGAAAAATTTGATGAAGTGCAGTTTGCCGAGGAAGTGGCTAAACAATATGACACCAAACACTACGAGTTTACGGTGCGCGAGAATGTCACGGAAAACCTGGAAGCGATCGCCGCCTATTTTGATGAACCTTTCGCCGACCCCTCCTTGGTTCCCACCTATTTCGTATCTCAGTTGGCGCGTCAGAAGGTTACCGTGGCACTGGCGGGCGATGGCGGCGACGAAAGCTTCGCTGGATACAGCAAGTATGTTACCGATCAAGTGGAAAACAATCTGCGCAGCAAGGTGCCCCAGGTGTTACGCAAAAAGCTATTGCCGCCACTGATCTCGCTATTCAATGTGGTACCGGGCAAGCTGGCGAAGCGACTGCGATCGCTGCTAACTACCTTGAAGCACGATGCCGACTACGGATTTTTTATTACTAATTCGTTTATGGACGACACATTTTGGAATAAGGTGGTTCGCAAGGATTTTAGCGACAAGCTGGGCGGATACCACCCCTCCGAAGTTACGCTAAAGCACTATTGGGAAGCTGACGCCGACAATCACTTAGACAGAATTCTCTACACCGATATTAAAACCTACTTGCCCGGAGATATTTTAGTGAAGGTGGATCGCATGAGTATGGCGAATTCACTTGAGGTGCGCGCACCTTTATTGGATGCGTCGGTGGTGGAGTTTGCCGCGAAAATTCCAGCGCACTTAAAATTAAATAATGGCGATAAAAAGCACATTTTAAAAAAGTCTTTAAGCAAATATTTGAGCCACGATATCTTGTACCGCAAAAAAATGGGCTTTTCTGTGCCACTTGACGATTGGTTCCGCAATGAAATTAAAGGTGTGGCGGAAAAGACTCTATTCGATTGCAAGGCGGGTTTGCCCGACTATTTTAAAATGGAAGAGTTGCGCAAGATTTGGCATATGCATCAGCTAAAGCAGGCCGATTACTCCAGCGAGTTATGGAGTATGTTGATGTTCCAATTTTGGTATAACCGCTATATTGCTGACTCAGATAAGGCAGTGCTGGCTTAGCCCGAAACGTTCGGCCGTTGCCCCGTTTGTGGATTTAAGGGGGCTTTGCTGTAGCGGGAGGCTCAAATCTCAAAATGCGAGGGCGGGCTGAAGCTAAATAGTTACTTAGCGAGCACCGCTCGAAGCCATATTACTAATAGGTAACCGATAGTTAAGTGGAGGTTCGCGTTGCGCGAAAAAATTAAGTTGTTGCATATCACCTTCGATATGAATATAGGCGGTACCGAACAGGTGATTCGCAATCTTATAGAAGGCTTAGACGCCGCCGCTTACGAATCGTCGGTGCTGTGTGTCGACGGTGAGGTTGGCCCTTGGGGAAAAGATTTACAGGCTAAGGGAATTAAGCACTTTTGTCTCCAGCGCCAGCCGGGGTTTGACTTGGAACTGGTTAAACAGGTGCGAAAAATTATTCGTGAAAATCAATTCGATATTATTCACTGTCACCAGTACACCCCTTTCACCTACGGTTGGTTTGGTCGCTTGATGGCGTCGCCGAAAATCGTTTTTACCGAGCACGGCCGTTTTTACCCAGATTTTTCTAGTTGGAAACGCAAAATAATTAACCCTGTGCTGCAATCTGCAACCTCGGCAATTACCGCCATTTCAGCCGCCACCAAGCAGGCCTTGGTGGATTACGAAAACTTTAGCGCCAAGCGCATCGAGGTGATTTACAATGGGATCGCCGATGCATCGTCGACCATGTCGCAGCATATGCGAACCGATTTGCAATTAGAGCGAAATCAACTGGTGTTTGGCACGATATCCCGCCTCGACCCAATTAAAAACCATAAAATGATGCTCAACGCCTTTGCCGAAGTGCTGCAAAGCTACGGCGATTGTCGCATGTTAATTGTTGGTGACGGACCGATTCGCGCCGAGCTCGAATCTCAAGCGGCTCAATTAGGCATTGCAGAACATACTATTTTTACCGGTTTTCAGCCGCAGCCGAAGCACTATTTAGCCATTATGGATGTCTTCTTACTGCCCTCGTTCAGTGAAGGCACGTCTATGACGCTGTTGGAAGCGATGAGCTTTAGTAAGCCCTCTATTGCAACCGCTGTGGGGGGCACCCCAGAAATTTTGACCCACGGTGAAAGTGGTTTGCTCATTGATAATGACGATCAGCCGGGCTTGGTGCAGTCTATGCTAGAATTGGCGGGTGATCCTAAGCGTTGCAACGCCTTGGGCGCAGGCGCGCGGCAAGCCTATGAAACCCGATTTACGATCGCCAATATGGTGGATGAATTCCAACAGCTCTATCAGGAGTTGTTGCAGCGAAATTAAGTTTAAAATTCTATATGTTAAATTTTTTAATGTTCGTCGGCACCTTTTGCGGCGGCAGTTTGATGGCCTTTATTGCCCATCCTGCCTACGCGTTTATGGTTTACCAGCTAATCTACTTTTTTAACCCCGCCACTCGCTGGTGGGCTTATATGCTGCCGAGCTTGCCCTACTCGCTGATGTCGGTATTGCTGATGTTCGTGGTGTTTGCCAAAGACTTTAAGCAACACCACAACAACAAATTGTTTGCGCCACCGCAAATGAAGTGGTTTTACCTGGTGACACTGTGTTACACCCTGACTATTTTTTATGCGCCCAACGCGGTAGCCACCAAGGAAGGTGTGATTAATTTTATCAAAATGCTAGTCATTCTCTCGGTGGCCTACAAATTAATCGACACCCTGCCAAAGTTAAATGCCGTGCTTACCACCTATATTGTCGGTGCCTCTTACGTAGGTTTTCTAGCCTATCAAACCGGGCGCAACGCTGCGGGGCGCGTAGAGGGCATTGGTACGGTGGACTCGCCCGATTCCAACGGCATCGCCGCCGCTATCGTGCCTACTCTAGTACTTTCTCTGTACTATTTCTGGTTTTCTAAAAGTTGGAAGCTGCGTGCTTTGATTTGCGTTTCAGGCGCTTTTGTCGCCAATGCTATTGTACTAATTAATAGCCGCGGCGCCTTTCTTGCGGCCATTGTCAGTGCAGCGTATTTTATGTTTTTTATGTATTTTTCGAAGATGCAAAAACGGGGGCAAAAGTGGAGTGCCACCGCGCTGATCATTCTCGGCTTGGTGGCCGCGGTGAATGTGATCGACGAATCGGCCCTCGACCGCTTCCGCTCTATCAAGGAGGAGGAGCAAACTACCGAGCAGCAAACCAGTAAAACCCGCGTCTATTTCTGGATTGCCGCAGTGGAAGTGGCTTTCGATTACCCCTTTGGTCAAGGTATTCACGGTTTTGATCACCACGCCCCCAACTACCTGCCGCAACATATGGACACCGGGTTTTCGCGCAATCGCAGTGTGCACTCCACCTGGTTTGAAGCTCTTACCGAGGTGGGTTTTCATGGCTTTTTCTTTTTCTTGATGATGTTGTACGCCTGCTTTGCGTCCACGCGAGCTGTGAAAAAGGCGCTGCTCGAAGACGAAGACCACCAAGGGTTCTTTCGTATTGTCGCCATCGAGGCGGCCTTTGTCGCTTTTATGGTGGCCATGACCTTTATGAATCGGTTTCGTGCGGAAATACTCTATTGGTGTGTATTGTTCACCGCCTGTGCCTACAATATCCACATTTTGCAACCTAAACGCATTGCGGAAGAGGAGCAAAAGGCGGCTCTCAAGGCCGAGAGAGCCGCTGAATCCGCAATGGCCTAGTGTTGTTTTCGCAGTCGCAGCCAAGCCCTAGCGATAAATGCCTTTCTCTCCGGTTTTTTTAAAGCGCTTGTATTCCCACTGGTACTGCTCCGGCGCCATCTGAATGCAGTTTTCCACGCTGCGGTTTAAGCCGAGCAGGCTTTCATCGGCATTACTGCTATATAGTGCGCTGTCCACCGGGCTAATGTGGATATGGAAACCGCCTTTGGCGCGCAGTGCCACGCCGGAAACTACGCTGCAGTCGGTGCGTTGTATCAGGCCGTGAATCAGGGTCATGGTATAGGCCTTGCGGCCGTAAAATTGACTGATAACACCGTTGCCCTCATCGGGCACTTGGTCCGGCAGGATTCCGGTAATTTCGCCGTTCTTCAAACGCTTCAACAGCTCGCCAAGGCCGCGCCGATTGGTGGGCACCGTACTGGCGCCGAAGCGCTCGCGGGCGTTTTTCATCAGCGGTTCGAGAAACTGCTGTCGCGGTGGGGAATACAAATAGGTGCAGCGTTCGGCATAGGGTACTAGCC
>JAHQVY010000075.1 GCA_019634095.1 Cellvibrionaceae bacterium | reverse complement strand
GCGACCTCGCAGCAAGAAGCCGCAAATTCGGGAGTACCAAGTCGTGAAATAGCATGCGCCGCACAGCACAAAACACAAGAAAGAAATGCTTAAAAAAACTGAAGTAAATAGATTAAAACCATTTTTATAGGAATTTAGGCGAATTCTATTACTCAGAGCTTCGCCAAACCGCGGCAACCAAAACAACAAGCAATATTGCGCGCCAAAAACCTTACCGTTAGATCACAAAGAAATACGCCTTGCCGCGGAAAAAAAGGTGTCAACACCGCGTTTGCAACAAATAAACCGTTTTATACCCAAAGCGTTTGAGATTTAGGTGTTAGGCGTGCGCCAATTAAGGTTCTTGGCAAGGCGGTACTCACAGGGATGTGAGGTATTAGTGCAACGCAGAATAGCCAGTCTATTTAACGCGGAGCAACACCGCCAAGGGCACTTACACTTAGGGGCGTGCTCATGAGGCCTAAATCTCAAGTGTTTTGGGTATATTTCAGCTCTCTATTGGTTTTTTCACCGCAGCTGAATTTCAAAACCACGCATAACACGCATAAAAAGCCAAGCCACCTTACCTAACCGCGAGTTTAAAAATCGGGGTGCACCAGGGCCGCACCATAGAGCTCGCAGATACTGCCTGGGGGAACAGATAACCCAGAGTAAACCCCAGCGGCACGTCTTCTAGAGCAAAAATTTATGCAAGGTAAGGCTTAATCCTACGGCGCTAATTCCACGTAGCCATTTTTAAGCACGGGAATATTTCGCTCGACCGCTATCGCCTGAAAAGAAGCTTTACCCGGTGCATCTTTCCATACGTCCGTACGAATAGTTTCACCTGGGTATACCGGGTTGGAAAAGCGGACGTCTATCCGTTTTAATCGATCGGGGTTATTGTCACACAGTGTCGCAATGAGCGAACGACAAGCCACGCCATAGGTACATAGGCCGTGGAGAATAGGGCGTTCAAACCCACCTTCTTTGGCAACAGAAGGGTCGATATGGAGTGGGTTGTAATCACCAGAAAGGCGGTAAATCATAGCCTGGTTTGAAGAGGTCGACTGCGTATGGCTAAGCTCCGGTGGACGCAGCGGTACCTCGTGGGGTTGTTGCTGTGCAGAAACACCTCCGCCTTCGCTTCCCCCCTCCCCTGTGCCATCGCCACGCAAGAACCAGGTGGCGCGAGAGGTCGCGATACAATGCTTTTTATTATTATAAATCTTATGGGTGTGATAACAAATTGCTCCTTTGTCAACGCCCTTGTCAATCAGGGGCCCCAGAGTAGTAACACCCAGCAGCTCGGCCTCTATGGGCAGTGCCGAATGAATTTCGACGGATTGCTCCCCGTGAAGAATTTTTTTCCAATTAACCGCGTAAGCCGGGTTTTGCCAATAAAAACCGGGACTGGCTAATATAGCTGCCATCGTAGGCAGTACTTTCAGTTTGTTCTCATAAACAAAATCGAGCTCTTCGGCGCCAACTCCCAGAGCGTAGAGCATAACGTCTTGCCGGGTTAAATTTTGCCGAGTTTTAATTGGGGCGAAACTTAATAGTTTTTTTTGGTCTAGAGACAAGGGAACCCCTCCGGCTAGTTAGTAGGGAAAAATAAGCAGCTGCATCGATTAATTATCAATAACCGCTTTGATAATATTAATGTAACTAACTAATCAATCAATCAATCAATTAATAGTGACACAGAATAGTGACAAAGGAAAGCCAGGTGAACCTCCCGCTCCTTCTGTGATGGTAACCCATTAACCTTCGATAAATTTATCGATCGGCTTTCCCAGCAAACCGTGCCCAAGCATTGACGCTAACACCTCCATGTGATGCGTCATCGCGTTTGACTCGAACGATTCGAATCGGGTTGAAAGAAAAACGGATTGAAACACTGGTATTTTTTTATACGATGAGCGTCACAGGCTAGAGTTTATTAACAGCAAAGCGCTTCCAAAAAACCATCGATATTGTAGCATACTGCGCAGTTATAAATAAAAAGGCAACACCCATCGGCCACCGCGGTCAGTCTCTCAGTGTTCTAACACATTAACTATTTTGCGGGTGTTTTAGCATTATACAGCCACCCAAAACTCCCAGCAACTAACCTAAGCACCACTAACCCAAGCACGACCAACTTAAATACACACCTATAAAAATAGTAACATTTTTTAAAAATTTACCGAGAATTTTAACCTTCTGCTCAAACTCTCCAACCATCGCTGTTGTAATCGAAGCTAAAAATATTCCGATAGCATTTATTTGCACAGAGCGATAAAAATTCACCTATTAAGCGGCTCACTTATTGTACCGGGCTAAACTAAAATTTGATAAACACAAGGCAATATACCCAAAACACTTGAGATTTAGGCCTTATGAGCACGCCCCTAAGTGCCCTTGGCGGTGTTGCTCCACCTTAAATAGAATGGCTATTGTGCGTTGTCTCGGCAATTGCTCCTGCATTACCCTAATAAGCTACTTCCTTGTAGCGATGCATTGCCCTAATACCTCACATCCCTGTGCATATCGGGAACTGCTCCTCGGTAATTGCTCCTGCATTACCTTATAAACTGCATCCTTGTTGCGATGCGTTGCCCTAATACCTCACATCCCTGTGAGTACCGCCTTGCCAACAACAAAAATTGGCGCACTCCTAACACCTAAATCTCAAACGCTTTGGGTATATATGTTAGCGGTTGTTCTATCCGTAATCGGTTTTACCTTGTAATAGACAAAAGGAATAATAAATGATTTTTGAATCCAAACACTTAAACTCGCTCGGCCTGGTATGTTTGTGTATTGTGCTCGCCGCCTGCGGTGGCAGCGACTATGGTGATAACGGAGAAACGGCTTTGACTCCCACGCAGCGACTTACGCCCGCCCCTACTGAGGTGCCAGCTACACCCACACCACCGCCGACAACCGAACCCACCCTAGAACCATCACCGACACCAGACCCGGACCCGCTGGTTGATGCCGACTGCGAGGAATTGCTTAGCGACCCGTTAGTTAACTGGCGAGATTCTTCGCTACAAAGCGATCAAGAAATTGTCGCATGCTTAAAAAACTCTTTGGGTACTGCGGTAGGCTTCGGTGAAAAGGCCAGCGGTGGTTACGATCCACAAGGCGCCAGTAATCTTGTGATAATTACTAAAGACCAGCCCGAACAACAATTATTGGATGCCATCTCTTCTCCCGAGCACAATTGGATTGTGTTTGACAAGGTCGATTTTGCAAGCGATGGCTTGATATCCATGCACCGTTTAAATTGCGACGAGCCTTTGGTTCTCGCGGCACTCAATAATGCAAGCGAGGCTCAATGCCGCGATCCATTTGCATGGTGCGAAGCTAATGGTATAGCGGGTGGCGACGCCTGCTTGACCGAGTTCTTCAATGTGCGTTTAAACAATAACGATCTGCCCATTCGCAATCAGCTTATCGATTCCAACACCACCATCGACGGTCGCGGGTCCAAGGCCTCATTGCTGTTTAACGGATTTAAAATTGGTTCGGATAGCGGCGGAGTTTCAACGCATATTTCAGAAAATGTGATCGTGACCAATATACTATTCTTGGGTGCAGGACATACCGAAGACCACGGGCTAGACCCCGACATGCTGAGGGTGACCGGCGAATCGCACGATGTATGGATTCACCAGAATACCTTTAAAAACTCGGGCGATGCAGCGTTCGACGTAAAAGTGGGCGGCTACGACACAACAATATCATTTAACCGAGTCGAGGACGTGAAACGCGCAGCGCTGCACGGCTCCAATGATTCACGTGAAATCAACCAACAAATAACCACCACTATCCACAACAACCTCTTTGTCACCAATAGAGAAAACTACCTTGACGGAAACTTCGGCGTACTGCGCCGGGTGCCCTTGCTGCGTCGGGGCCAGGCCCATGTGTGGAATAATGTGTTCTACAACTACGGCAGCGAAATCGCCAGCATACGCGTTGGCGGTCGCCTTTTGTTTGAAGGCAATATGGTTATTAACAATAAAGCGCAAAGTGAAACGCTGGGTATTACGGATCTCAGCGTTTTTCAAGAAGACGCTTTCAACTTTCGAGAGGGTGGTTTGGAAGTGCGCGATAGCCGAGTTTGGTTTGCCGATAACAATTGCGACCCTATAGACGCGGCAGTTAGCTTGGATCAATCTCTAGGGGAAACACCCGAGATGCTCAACGCTTACAGTGAGGCGGCTCAGAACACCATTGCGGCTAACCTTTTCGAAAGCGGTGCAGATCTCCTGGCTTACCTTAAGGCTACGGCGGGCAAAGGAGCGAATATACCTTATCTGTCCAGCTATGCAGGCACCCTGGATGCCACCATAGCCACAGCACCAATAAGCTGCTTGGCACCTTCACCCTAAATTGCCAACAGCCGGCAAAGCGGGCCGTATAGCCTGGGGTTACATAAATTTTCGGCCCAGAGCCGCTTCGCTGTTTTTATGCAACCCTAGGCTAAATTAGGGAAAGCAGGTTTTTGGCCGCGGTATTTCCAGGCATGAGCGACCTGGACAATACGCCGGCCATCCCCGGGGCTGTAGCTAAATTAAGTACTATTTATCTATAGCAATTAAGGTAAAAGCTTAAATCGTAAAACTAGTAGAGCTCTTGGCTAACATCGACAAGTTTCCAATACTGAAATTCATCTGCCGAAACCCTACTTTGTAATAGTTTTCGCAACTGTAGCTCGCTAGCACCGTAGCGAGTTAAAAAAACCTCAGAACTCAACTCATCTCTGGGCGGCTGAGACGCTTTCTTGGGACTGCCTATGTTGAGCACAAACAATTTTGGTTTACCGTGTTGGTCATTGCACTCTTTGCGATATTCAATTAAAAATTGATTTATAACAGCAACACCGCGCTGTCGCGCCGAATCTAAGGTACTGCGATTATCGCCGACACCAACAAAATTTTCCAAGGCCACCACCGCCTGCCAGTCACAGTGGTTTTCATCCGAGGGAAAACTAAAGCGGCAATCGTTATGTGCAACAATGCCGACATCGCTATAATCTACCATCTGGACCTGTGAATGCCGACAATCAACGGCTACTTGGTAAATATCCTGCGGCTCAACCTTCCAATTTATTTCAAACTGCAACGGAAACTTCCCTGCATCAATTAATTTCACTGCTTTAAACAAACCATAGCCAATAGCCACAAAGCCAACCAAAACAAGGCTTTTAGTAACTACGCCGCCAGCACCGTGCATAAACCCTGTCAACTTTTTAGAAGACTGGCTGCCGAAATTAGCCACATCCTTGAATTTAAGTATTGCCAACGCTGCTAGAAGCAACCCAATGGTTACCCCAACATTTTCCTTAATTTTCTTAAATACTGTGACAATTATGATTTTGCAGCCACTCCAAACAAGTACCACAAAATGGTACATTGCGCTCGCCAGGTCATCGGCATATTCAAACACAACAACCACAGAATCTGCGATATTCATAATCACTTTCACCATGGCATAAAGAAACAGCTTAGAAACCGCTTGGTCTAATTGATGCGTACTCAAACCCTGCAAAAATTGGTTGAAAACCAGCAACCAAAAACCAACGTACAGCACCATTAACACCGAAAACAACAAAAAGTACTTACCGCCAGCTATCAAGCTGTATATCCAAGGGGTGAATACATACTTTGCATAACGCTTCGAAGCAAAGATAATCGCGCCAACCAGAAAATAAAAATAGAGATACATCTGCACAACAAAATTCAGATTTCTCTCGCTCAGAATCGAGTTCAAGTAACCTTGCTGGGTATGGGAAATAATCAGATAAAGCGACAGAATAAAACTCGCGAATAGCAGGGCAAAAAAAGCCGAGCCCACAGAAAAATAGCTTCTTAGATCGTCACCATCGTCTGCATCGCTCACTTTGGCTCGATAAAGCATTTTTGCATTGACAATAGAAAAAAGAACGCATAAAAAAACTGCCGCCCCCAGAAATACTTTATACAATTTTTGCACATC
>JAHQVY010000074.1 GCA_019634095.1 Cellvibrionaceae bacterium | reverse complement strand
CTTGTTTGGGGAAAGCTAGACGCAAGGCTCTATCTTTTACAAGCCGCTCTTTTTTTTAATAAACCGCTCGACCTTTTATAAATCGCACGACATTCTATCATTTATTAGCCAGCTTTCATTTATTAGCCAGCTATCATCTATTCGCCAGCTATCAATCACTCGCCAGTAATCAATCACACGCTAAAAAAGCAACACGCTGGTATTTCTTTTTAAATTACTTAAACGAATTAACCGACAATTACAGCTCCGTACCGATGCAAGTGCCCTGATAGACGATGGGATACTTCTTGAGGCAGCCTATGGTATCGGCCAGCGGGCCCTTGGACTTGCCGCTGACTAAATCGAACTCTATACCGTGGGCGCGACAGCGAATACCCGAGCTGCCCAGCAATTGCCCGCGATCTAGGGGTACATCCATGTGGGGGCATCGATTTTCAATCAGGTAGCGCTCGCCATCGAGCTGCAACAACAACAGCTGATGCCCGGCCACACTAAAGGGTTTTTGATAACCGTCGTACAGCTTGCCAAGTTGCTCCAGGGCAAAAAAGGTCATAAAAATACCTACAGCGTTATCTCGCGGTTGCTCGCTTTAACAAACGCCATTTGCAAATCGCGGTAAGTGTGTACCGCGGGAAACTGGGGAAAGGCTTCTATCACATTGGGCGGCGCAGCAAACAAGATACCCGCATCGGCTTCTTCTAGCATGGTGGTGTCGTTGTATGAATCACCCGCCGCTATGGTACGGTAATACAAGGTTTTGAAAGCGCATATTGCCTGTCGCTTCGGGTTGCCTTGGCGCAGGTTGTATTGGGTCACCTTGCCGCTTGGGTCCATGGTAAGATGGTGGCACAGCAAGGTGGGATATCCCAGCTGCGCCATTAAAGGCCCGGCAAATTCGTAGAAGGTGTCGGACAAAATCACCACCTGAAAATGTTTTCTTAACCAGTTTAAAAACTCTGCGGCGCCGTCGAGCGGTGACAGCGTAGCGATGACTTGCTGAATGGCAGAGAGCCCCAAACCGTGTTTGGCAAGCTCGGACAAACGCATGGTCATTAATTCGTCGTAATCGGGAATATCGCGGGTGGTGGCTTTTAGCGCCTCTATGCCGGTTTTCTCGGCAAAGGCTATCCAAATTTCAGGAATCAGCACCCCTTCTAGGTCTAGGCAGGCTATCTCCACTTGTCGGTTCCTCTCAGGCCATCGGGTCGGTTGGGGCGGCAAATCTACCCTGTGAATGCCGTATTGGCAAATGCAAATATAGCCGATAGCGCTCGCCGCCGCGCTCTGTTTGGGAATATATCCATAACCTCTGTGTCTTTCGAAACACCGAGGCGCTCTGGTATCCTTGCCGCCCGTGGGTAGGTGCAGGCAATAACTCCCCGTTTTGCTTGGCCCAAGCCCCGCTGCCGGTGTTGTAAAAAGGATGCAAGGTGACTATGCCTACCTTTTTACACCTAATTACAGCTCGTTACGCCTAAGCAGCGAGGCTTATATAGGCGCCAAATTCTGGAAGCTATTGCGTGCACCCGCCCTACCCGAAACTCTTTTCGCAAACGCCGTTGTGCACAACCTCGAGAGCCGCCATGACTAACAAGATAGATCTCGTCGATTTGGATTCAAAACTGCAGCAAGAGCCGCCGCAAGCGATTCTGGAGCAGGCACTCAGCCAGAATCAGAACATTGCTTTGTCGTTTTCCGGTGCGGAAGACGTGGTGTTGGTAGATATGGCGAGCAAAATCAGCGCCGATATTCAAGTATTCTGCCTCGATACGGGCCGCCTGCACCGCGAAACCTACGAATATTTGGAAAAAGTCCGCCAGCATTACGATCTGACACTGGAGATCCTGTTTCCCGAGGCCGAGGCTGTCAGCAAATTGGTGTCGGAGAAAGGCCTGTTTAGTTTCTATAACGATAACCATCAGGAGTGCTGCGGGGTGCGCAAAGTTGGGCCGCTGCGCAAAAAGCTGCTGCAACTGGACGCCTGGGTCACCGGCCAGCGCCGAGACCAAAGCCCGGGTACTCGCGCGGCGATTCCCGTGGTGCAGCTGGATCGCAGCTTTGCCCGCCCCGGGGCCACATTGCTTAAATACAATCCGTTAGCTAACTGGAGCTCGCAACAGGTGTGGGGCTATATTCGCAGCCATAATGTGCCTTATAACCCACTGCACGACAGGGGCTTTGCGTCTATCGGCTGCGCGCCTTGTACAAAATCTATTGGGCCGGGGCAACACGAACGCGAAGGCCGCTGGTGGTGGGAGGAAGCCACTAAAAAAGAATGTGGCCTACACGCCACGAATATCGACAAATAAATTAGCAGCCAAAGCCTTTGGAGCAAGCCATGAAAATTACCTTGGTAAAAAAAATTCTCGCCGACGGTTCGCCCTGTGCAAAATGTGCCGACGTGCAAGCGAAACTTAACAGCAACCATCAAATGCAATTTATAAACAGTACAGAAATTGCCGACGAACGCGACAGCAACAGCCCCGGCATGCTGCTGGCCGCAAAATATCAGGTAGACCGCGCACCTTTTTTTATTGTGGAAAAGGAAAACCGGGAACCGCAAATTTATACGGTGTATCTGAAATTCGTAAAAGAGGTACTCAATGGAGCAGAGCAGGAAGGGGAGCTGACGGAAATAATGGAAAACAACCAGGATCTGGACTTTCTCTAGCGAGCAGCCCAAACCCGCTGTCACGCTGCTGCCAGATTACCCAGAGGCCTTTTTATACCCGGAGGCCTCTATGCCTTAGAAGCCTCTATACCCAGAGGCCTCTAAGCACAGTGCAGGCGGGCTAAACCCAGCAAGCAGCGCTCAGTATTCCGGGAGTTCGATAGTGGAAAACAACTCGTCGATTTCCACTTTTGAGCTGCGATTAAAAGCTTCACTCACCACATCTTTATTTAAATGCGGCGCAAACTCTTCGATAAACTCGTACATAAAGCCGCGCAAAAAGGTGCCGCGCCGAAACCCCATTTTAGTAATACTGGCTTTAAACAAATGGCCAGCATCCAGTGCCACAAGATCCGCATCGGTGGCCGCGTTGTAGGCCATTTTGGCGACGATTCCAATACCCAAGCCCATCCGCACATAGGTTTTTATTACATCGGCATCGGTGGCGGTAAACACCACACGCGGCGCCAAACCGCGCTCCATAAAGGCTTCATCCAGCTTGGAGCGGCCGGTAAAACCGAAAACATAAGTCACTATTGGGTGCTTGGCGATATCTTCCAATGTGAGCTGCGACAGCTGGGTTAAGGGGTGGTCTTTTTGCACCAAAATACAGCGATTCCAACGATAGCAGGGCAACATGATTAAGTCGCTAAATAGCTCCAAAGCCTCGGTGGCAATGGCGAGATCCACAGAGCCGTCTGCCGCCATCTCTGAAATTTGCATGGGCGTGCCCTGATGCATATGCAGCGACACATCGGGATATTTTTCGATAAACTTGCGGATAACCTCTGGAAGGGCGTAGCGCGCCTGGGTGTGGGTAGTGGCAATGGAAAGACTGCCCTTCTTTTCGTTGCTAAACTCCTGCGCCACCTGCTTAATGCTTTCGACCTTGCGCAGGATTTCTCCGGATGTTCGAAGAATAGCTTCTCCAGCCGGGGTGATGCGTGTAAGGTGCTTGCCGCTGCGCGAAAAAATCTCCACGCCCAGCTCATCTTCAAGCAAACGAATCTGCTTGCTGATGCCGGGTTGGGAAGTGTAGAGGCTCTGCGCCGTCGCAGAAACATTCAACTCGTGATGAGCCACTTCCCAAATATATCGCAACTGCTGCAGTTTCATATGCCCTCCGCTAAGCGGCCATTCACTGGTCTCGCCCAATCGCTGTGTGTCTTAAACTTAGCGGAAACAGCCCCGTTAAGATAAAACATTATAAAAATATGAAAAAATATTCTTTTGAAGAATAGTTATAAATAACTATATTTGCCACCTTCATTTGTAATTTAGCAGCCACATCGACATTTTTCTCAAAAAAATATGGATTTAATTTTCTACATATTCGTTGGCGCCAGTGTTGGCGCGGCCGTAGGCCTTACCGGTGTCGGAGGGGGTTCTCTAATGACTCCGTTGCTGATTTTATGGGGTATTCCCGAAAAAATCGCCATTGGCACCGATCTACTCTACGCCGCCGCCACAAAAACCGGCGCAATGCACTCCCATAACCGCCAGGGCAACATTCGCTGGAGTTTAGTACTGTGGCTTGCACTCGGCAGTATTCCCGCATCGCTAGCTACGAATCTAGTCCTCACTTACTTGATTCCACCAGACCTAGACTATGGCCCCACGCTAACCAAAACCTTGGGTGCCATGTTAATTGTCACGGCACTGGTGGTTTTGTTGCGGCCCTTTCTGCAAAGCGAGGGCCGCGAGCGACTAAAAACGGCTTGGATCCAACGTTATTCCGGGCCGGTGAGCTTGGTTGCGGGTATCGCGCTCGGTATCTTGGTGACGCTGTCCTCTGTGGGCGCAGGCGCTTTTTGCGCCGCGCTGCTAATGGTGCTCCACCCTAAAATGCCGAGCATTAAAGTTGTGGGTACCGACATTGGCCACGCGGTGCCCCTAACCCTGGTGGCAGGCATGGGCCATATGTGGAATGGTAACATCGACTACCAACTCTTAGCGGGCTTACTCCTGGGGTCCCTGCCCGCTGTGCATTATTCCTCTAAACTGGCAAACCGCGTTCCCAACAACTTGTTACAGCCGATTTTGTCCAGTCTGCTCATGATTATCGGGCTTAAATTCAGCTTTTTCTAGGCCCGGCCGAAAACAATCAGGCGCGTTTCTCCCTGCTTGTTTCGCTTGCACCATCACCGCAAGCAGCCTAAGCATAGCCGAGAACTTAACGCCGGGAAACTTTGGCGCATGTCCCCTGCTTAAAGCTGGCTGTGCATATGCTCTGCAAGCGCTACAGCAAACCTCTGGGAACATCATAATTTGCCATAAGGAATGCGGGGCAAGAGTACGAGCAGGAGCAATAGGCAACGGCAATAAGCAACAGTATTAAACACCGGTAGTAAACACCGGTAGTAAACAACATTAGCAAGCAATCAGCGGCCTAGTTATTCATTGTTTCCCGTGGCGCCGCAACAATTCCAAGGG